>WAMH01000139.1 GCA_015522395.1 Thermococcus sp.
AGGTGCGGTCATGAAGTTCATTGTGAAAACGCAGAGGGGAATGGAGGGTGTTGCCGCCAACTACATCCGCGAGGCCCTTCCCGATTCCAGTGTTTGGCCCGCTCCAATG
Organism: Thermococcus sp.; assembly: GCA_015522395.1. Lineage (GTDB taxonomy): Archaea > Methanobacteriota_B > Thermococci > Thermococcales > Thermococcaceae > Thermococcus. The sequence continues at coordinate 110 of WAMH01000139.1, forward strand.
GGCTACTACGGGCTTGTGGTGGTTGAGAGCGACGATAAAAACGCGATGGAGAAGATCCTTGAGATTCCGGAGGTGGAGAGGGTTATCCCCGTCTTGGTAGAGGTCCCGGCTGAACTTGACGCGATAGTGGAAACCGCCGAAAAGATAGCGCCGCTCATAGGCGAGAACGAGACCTTCGCCGTCAAGACGAAGAGACGTGGAAAGCACGGCTTTTCAAGCCTCGACGTTAACAGGAGCCTTGGTGCGAGGGTTCAGGAGCTGACTGGGGCGGATGTAAACCTCAGCTGGCCGGACAAGGTAGTCCAGGTCGAGATAATCGGCGATAAAGCTTACATATCGGTTCTGCCCGGCGAGGAGTTCAGGAAGTTCACGCCGGACAAGATCAACGCCAGAAAGCTCTTCCGCAAGCTGACGATAGTCCAGATGCCCTACTGGGGCGATTATAAGGCCTGCCGCTCCTTTGGCGAGAAGATAGGCAGGGCCGCTCAGGCCTTCGAGGTCAAGGAGCTTATCATAGCCCCCAAGGAGAAGATGAACGCCTTTGAGGTCATGGAGTTCCTGAGGGGTGTAAAGACGGGCCAGGAGAGCCGCTTCAGAATCCAGCGCGAGGCGTACCCCTGGAAGGTTGAGAGGGTTCCAGTTTCCCTCTGGGACCTCAACCAGGTGGTCAGGGACAGGAGGAGGGGCAAGAGGGTTCTGATAATCACCGACCCCAAGGGGCCAACGCTGGCGGAGGTCAAAGAAAAGCTCGCCAGGGATATGTTCAGCGCCAAGGAGGTGGTTGTCTTCATCGGCTCCCGTGAGGGCATTCCGCGGGGACTCTTCCGCTTCGCGGACTACGTGGTTGACCTAGCGCCGTACATGACGTTTGCCACCGAACACGGGATTCCGGCCGCGCTGGTTTCCCTGTGGGAGGTTTACGAGGAGTACCTAAGGGAAAAGGGGTGAGGGCGTCGGTCCCTAAGGTCCTCCTCACCACTCAGCAATCCGCCGTCTCTTCATCCGCCCCTAAACGACGAGCGAGAAGACAAGCGCACCGAGAACGCCACCGGTCAGGGAAGCGAGAAAGTTCGTGGAGTTGTTGTCAGTTATCCCCCTGTTCTCAAGCGTTGCCCCGATGAGGCTGTCCACGTTGACCCCTAACCATCCCCCTATCGTCACCGCGAGGAGCATCTGAACCGTGTGAGATGTCAGCGGGAGTGCGAACGGTGCCACCATCAGAGCACCCAGAAGTGCGAAGAACTCTCCCGCCAAGGAAACTGCACCGTTGGTTCCGGGCCTTGCCGGCCGTAGGCTGGTTATGAGGCGGGGGATTTTCCCGAAAACCTTCCCGAGTTCGCTCGCCAAGGTGTCGCCGTTGGCCGTTGCTATTGATGCAAAGGTGGCCGCCCAGAACGTGTCGCGATGGACGAGGTACTCTACCGTGAGGAATATAGCCGCCGCGAGGCCGTTTCCCAGGACGTTATCCCAGCTTCTTATCCCTCCCCTCTCTTGGGCGGCCTTCAGCTTGACCTTGTAGTTAAAGCGGTACTTGGTCGCGAGAACGCCCGCAACCACGAACGTTAGCATGGCAAGGAAGGGATAAACCCCGCCCAGTTCTATGATCAGCAGTCCCAGGGCTGCCGCCGCCAGCGAACCCTTCGCATCGAGGGCCTTCAGACGGTATGAACCGAGGCCGAGTAAAGAGATTACTGCCACGTCCACTGCCAACCTCTCGATCATCTCTTCCACCTTATAACGGGGGCTCTAAAAGGCACTTATTACTCTTTCCCTCGACGGCTGACGAATGAAAGAAAGGGGATCAAAGAACTTCAAACTTCACCGTCTCGGTAACAAATGTTATGTCAAGCTTATCGATTCCGGGTATCCTCCTTGAAACCTCGGAGATTATCCTCTCGAGCTCCTTCATGTCCTTGGGACCGACTATGTGCAGGACGAGGTTGTGGGAACCGAGGGATCTCTGGATGACCTTGATATTCTCGTCCTCCATGAGCTTGGGGATTATCTCGTCGAGGTTGGTCGTGGGCTTGACCGTCACGCCGAGTATGACGTGGACGTAGCCGAGGGCGTCGTAGTCTGGTATCACCGTGTACTTCTTTATGACACCGTTCTTTTCGAGGCGCTCCATCCTTCTCGATACTCTCTGTCTCGTGGTTCCGAGTGTCTCCGCGAGCTCCTTGTAAGTGAGCCTCGCGTTCTTCGACAGGAGTTTCATTATGCGCATGTCAATGCCGGTTACCTTATTGGACATTTTCACCACCTCCATTGCCCTCCAACTTGAACACGTCGTTATAAAAATGTTTCCCTTTTCCCGGCACTGGAGAACGTTAGGTTACCCAAATGGGACACTCTACGTGCTAGTAGGCTTTTCCCACCTCCGGGAGTCCCTTGAACGGTACTTCTCGATGCTCTCTTCAAGGGCCTCCAGCAGGTCAACATCGTAGTGGTTGGCTATGCAGGAGAGAGCAAAGAGAACGTCTCCAAGCTCTTCCCTCAGCTTCTTCCCGTTTCCTTCCCTTTTAACTCCCTCCATTCCGAGTATCTCCCTGGAGAGCTCGCCGACCTCCTCCATCAGGGCCGCGAGCATCTCCGTTGGTCCCCAGTAGCCTCCGAACTCCCTTATGAGCTCGTCCACCTTTCTTTGATGTTCGTTCATTCACCCATCAGCTCCCCAGAGAGCAGTTCAAGGTGCTTTCTTAGAACCTCCTCGTTGGTTCTGTAGAAGTGCATCTTGCCCTCCTTGCGGGACTCTATTAGGTTCACCGACTTCAGCGTGCGCAGGTGATGGCTTATGAGTGTCTGGTCCTGCTCCAGGGCGGCGGAGATTATGCAGACGCAGAGCCACCTGCCGCGGAGCATCTTGAGTATCTTCAGTCTTATCGGATTCGAGAGGGCCTTGAGGAACCGGACGGTCTCCTCGTTGACTTCCGTGTTTATCTCCGCATCGACGTCCAGTATGCCGCAGTTCTCGCTGCACCTCGCCACGGTTTTCCTCTGTTTCTCGTTGAGCTTATTCAGCACGTCACCAACCTTCATGCCGAACACCCACAGTCCGTACGGTATTGTCCTTTTAAGAATTTCACATGAAGGGTGGTTGCTCAGTCCACCACCTCTATCCTCACGGGATTACCGTTGCTCAGATAGGCCCTGACGTCGTCTTCGGTGAAGGGGTACGCGATTATCAGGTGAACGCCCCCGAACTTCGAGAAGAAGTGGAGATCAGCCCGGGACGGCCAGGGACTCGGACTAGGGTGGGAGTGAACGGTTCCCTTTATGTTCTCGTCGTAGGGAAGCATCCAGAGGTCGAAAAAGGCGGAGGTGGTTCCGAAATGGGGATTCGGTGCCAGAAGGACCTCCTCGAAGACACCGTTCTTCTCCCTCAGAAAACCAGCGAACTCGTTTGGGTAGAAGTCACGCGCCAGCTCCAGGAGGTACTCTAACAGTTCGCGTCGTATCCTCACCACGTTCATCTTTTCACCCTCGCAGTCTCAAAAAAGATCAGAGGGCGGCGATGGCCTCTATCTCCACGGCCACGCCCTTCGGAAGGTTTGAGACCTCCACAACAGCCCTGGCCGGTTTCGAAGTCGAGAAATACCTCTCGTAGACCTCGTTGAACCTCGTGTAGTCCTTTATGTTCCTGAGGTAAGCCGTAACCTTGACGACGTTCTCGGCGCTTCCGCCGGCGGCTTTGACGATCTCCAGGAGGTTTCTTATAGCCCGATCGGCCTGCTTCTCTATCGGGCCTTCCACGAGCTCTCCGCTCTCAGGATCGATGGGTATCTGACCCGAGACGAAGAGCAGTCTTCCTTCCGCAATTACGCCCTGGCTGTAGGGGCCTATTGGAGCCGGGGCGTTTTCCGTGAAAACGACCTCCTTCCTCATGTTTTCACCTCCAAATCAGCGAAGCGAAGAGTCCTCATCGTTCCCTCGGGTGTCCTCGGCCTCATCATCTCCACTCACTTCTTTTCTAGGTACTTCTCCAGACTCTTAGCCGGGACGTCCAGAGGGAGACCTATCTTCTCGAGGGCCTTCCGCAGGGCGTAGACCCGGGCGTGCTCGGCGAACCCTTCCGGCGCGTAGTCATCGGCCGGGAAGCGCTGGAGCGCCTCAACAACGTCCCTTATACCTGCTTTTTTGACCTTCTTCGGCCCGCCGAGGTAATCGGTTATACCCTCCACGTCTATTCCTGCGTAAACCGGTATCTTTAAGGTGATGCTCTCGTTTATGCTCGCGAGGAGCCTTGCCACGTCCGCCATTGGCGTCTTGTCGTCGATTATAAGCCTCTTCACGACCCTCCACGGGGTTGCGGCTGTTTTGACGTGGAACGCGACGAAGTTGATGTGGTCCTCCCTGTAGGGGAGCTCTGTTTTGACATCCTTGATTACGCCGTCCGGGTACTCGACGGAAACCTTCTTTGAGAGCACTGCCCGAACGAGGAGTGCCTTTGCAACGTCTACCAGCAACTTTCTCAGCTTTCTGTCCTCTTCATGAACCAGAGCACCGAGTTTTCTGGCCGTTCCTGTGGACTTAAGCGTGATCACTGCGTCGGCAAGTTCCAGATCATCGAACTCGCGAGCGAGGGCAGTTATCCCCTCGACGTTCATGACATCTTTGAGGTACAGGGGTATCCTGTGGTTGACGGTGTTGGCTACCCTCCCGAGGAAACGGGCTATCCCTTCTCCCTCCATGTCCTTCAGCTTCTCGGCGACCGTCCACTCGCCGTGTTTGGCCGTGAATACTATGCCCTCCTGAACCTTCATCTCACCACCGACCATATTTGGATGGTGCTCTATTTAGCTTTTTCCGCCCTCAAAAAAGTTATAAATCACACGGCGAAAGCACCTTCAGAGTGAAGGAGAGGGAACAGAGATGGGGGACGAGGAGAAGGTTAACGAAACAGTGACCCCCAGGGAGTACGGCGAGAATCTGGAGCTGGGCGTTGAGTTTCGGACGACAGAGGAGATAAAGGTTCCCGAAAAGCTCATAGACCAGGTCATCGGTCAGGAACACGCCGTTGAGGTCATCAAGACGGCCGCCAATCAGAAGAGGCACGTGCTCCTCATAGGCGAGCCGGGAACCGGTAAGTCGATGCTCGGTCAGGCTATGGCTGAACTTCTACCCACCGAAGCCCTCGAGGACATACTCGTCTTCCCCAATCCGGAAGATGAGAACATGCCTAAGGTAAAGACCGTCCCGGCCTGCCAGGGCAGGAGGATAGTCGAGAAGTACCGCGAGAAGGCCAAGGGGCAGGAGAACATCAAGTCCTACATCCTGCTCTTCGTCATGTTCACCGTCATGTTCGCCCTCTTCCTCCAGTTCTCGGCGACCACACTTCTTATGGGCCTCTTCGTCATAATCCTTACGATAATGGCGCTCTCCAACATGCGCCTCAAGAACTCCGTGATGGTTCCAAAACTCCTCGTTGACAACTGCGGCAGAACCAAGGCACCATTCATCGACGCGACCGGAGCACACGCGGGTGCTCTGCTCGGCGATGTCAGGCACGATCCGTTCCAGAGCGGCGGACTGGGAACGCCGGCCCACGAGAGGGTCGAGCCCGGAATGATACACCGCGCCCACAAGGGCGTCCTCTTCATCGACGAGATAGCGACGCTGAGCCTCAAAATGCAGCAGAGCCTCCTCACCGCGATGCAGGAAAAGAAGTTCCCGATAACCGGCCAGAGCGAGATGTCGAGCGGCGCCATGGTGAGAACCGAGCCTGTTCCGTGCGACTTCGTCCTCGTAGCTGCGGGGAACCTTGACACGATAGAGAAGATGCACCCCGCCCTACGCTCGCGCATAAGGGGCTATGGTTACGAGGTATACATGAGGACGACTATGCCCGACACGATAGAGAACAGGAGAAAGCTCGTCCAGTTTGTTGCCCAGGAGGTTATAAGGGACGGCAAAATACCACACTTTACGAGGGATGCCGTTGAGGAGATCGTAAGAGAGGCCCAGAAGAGGGCAGGGAGGAAAGGCCACCTCACTCTCCGCCTTAGGGACCTCGGAGGTATCGTCAGGGCCGCAGGTGACATAGCCATCAAGAAGGGCAAGAAGTACGTTGAGAGGGAGGACGTGCTCGAGGCGACCAAGATGGCAAAACCACTTGAGAAGCAGCTCGCCGACTGGTATATAGAGAACAAAAAGGAGTACCAAGTCATCAAGGTGGAAGGCGGAGAAGTGGGGAGGGTAAACGGCCTGGCGGTTATCGGGGAGCAGAGCGGTATAGTGCTTCCGATAGAGGCCGTCGTCGCACCAGCGGCGAGCAAGGAGGAAGGGAAGATAATCGTCACCGGAAAGCTTGGTGAGATAGCGAAGGAAGCAGTGCAGAACGTCTCCGCGATAATTAAGCGCTACAAGGGCGAGGACATAAGTAAATACGATATCCACGTTCAGTTCCTCCAGACCTATGAGGGCGTCGAAGGCGATTCAGCGAGCATAAGCGTTGCCACCGCGGTCATTTCGGCCCTTGAGAACATACCGATAAGACAGGACGTTGCCATGACAGGCTCTCTCAGCGTCCGCGGTGAGGTGCTGCCTATAGGTGGTGCAACCCCGAAGATCGAAGCGGCAATAGAGGCTGGCATAAAGACCGTCATCATCCCGAAGGCCAACGAGAAGGACGTCTTCCTCAGCAAGGACAAGGCCGAGAAAGTGGAGATCTTCCCTGTCGAGACGATCGACCAGGTGCTTGAGATAGCCCTCATGGAGGGCGAGGAGAAGCAGAGGCTCCTCGAACGCGTCAGGGAGGCCCTGCCTCTCTCCGTCTGAACGTTCCCTCTTTTCACCCGGGCTTTTTCACATCCCTTTTGAGTTCACATCTGTGTCCAGAAATGCTTAAAAAACGTCCCATCCACGCTACCCATGGAGGTGGGATAATGCTCAAAGTTGAGAACCTTCACGTTTCAGTCGGGGACAAGGAGATACTGAAGGGCGTTGACCTTGAGGTCAAACCCGGCGAGTTCCACGTCATAATGGGCCCCAATGGCTCGGGAAAGTCGACGCTCTCCCTGACCATAGCGGGGCACCCCAAGTACCGCGTCACCGGTGGAAGGATCCTCTTCGGGGGGGAGGAGATACACGAACTCGGACCTGACGAGAGGGCTAGGAAGGGCATCCTCTTGGCTTTTCAGGTTCCGCCCGAGGTCGAGGGGGTTAAGATAATTGAGTTCCTCCAGCAGGTCCTCGTTGAGTTGAAGGGGATCGATCCGGCAAAGGCCTACGACGTGATCGTCGAGAAGGCCAAGGAGCTGTGGTTTAAGGAGGAGGACCTGCACCGCTACGTCAACGTTGGCTTCTCGGGCGGCGAGAGGAAGAGGCTCGAACTTCTTCAAGCTTTGCTCATCGAGCCTAAGCTGCTCATTTTGGATGAGCCCGACAGCGGTGTCGATGTGGACTCGCTCAGCATAATTAGCAGGAAGATAGAGGAGCTCCACAAAAATGGAACCGCGATACTCCTTATAACCCACTACGGGAGGATCCTCGAGCACCTCGACAGGGATGTGCTCACCGTTCACGTGATGAAAGACGGGAGGATAGTAAAGACCGGTTCAGGTGAACTCGTAGACAGGATCGACAGAGAAGGATTCGCCAAGATATTCGAGGAGGTGGGAGCATGACGGAAACGATAACCATGAGCGATGCCAAGGCTATAATCGAGAACCAGATTGAAGAGCTCGCGAAGAGAAACAGAGAACCGGAGTGGATGACGAGGATTCGTTACAAGGCCCTCGAGGCCTTCGAAAAGGCGCCACACAATGATCCTGTCATAAGCGAGGAACAGCTCCTTCATTTCATAGCCAAGCCCGAAGTTGAGGGCATACCGGAGAAAATCGAGAGCCTCGACGACCTCCCGCCGGAGATGAAGGCCCTCCTGGACAGGCTCGGCATCAGCGAGGTCGAGCAGAAGTACATCGCGGGTTTGGCTGTTCAGACCGACACGGGCGTCGTTTACAACCAGTTCCTTCAAGAGTGGTCAAAGAAAGGCCTTACCGTCCTTCCAACTGAGGAAGCCGTCAGGAAGTATCCAGAGGTAGTGAAACAGCACTTCCTCAGGCTCTTCCGCGTGGATGAGAGCAAGCTTGCTGCCTATCACACTGCCGTCTGGAACGGTGGAATCTTCGTCCATATTAAGGAAGGACTCAAAGTTCCCTTCCCGCTTCACCTGTTCTTCCTCATCCAGGAGAGCGCTTTGGCCCAGGCACCCCACATAATCATAATAGCCGAGCCCAACAGCGAGTTCCACCTCATAGAAGGATGCACATCGCCGGTCCTGCTCAGGCACTCGCTCCACCTCGACATGACGGAGGCCTACTTCGGCGAGGGTTCCCAGGGGCAGCTGACCGTCCTTCAGAACTGGCCCGAGTACGTCCACACGAGGCCCATGACGAGGGCTAAAATAGGCAAGAACGCACGCTTCATCAACACGACAGTTACCCTCGGTGCCGGAAAGAGCAACATAGGCGACCCGCACTACTGGGTTGACGAGAACGGCTACGTCGAGCTGAACGGAATTCTGCTTGGCCAGAAGGACTACTACATTGACCTCGGTGGACAGATGTTCCTTCAGGGAAGGGGGGCATCCGGAATAAACGCGAGCAAGTCGGTGATAATGGACGAGAGCAAGGTGATAACGCGCGGCATAATAACGGCTGAAGCGCCGAAGACCAAGGGGCACATAAGCTGTGATGCATTGCTCATGAGCGACAAAGCTGTCATGGAGACATATCCGGGACTGGTCAGTAAGGTCGACGACGCCGAGCTGAGCCACGAAGCTGCGATAGGCAAGATACGCGAGGAGGAACTCTTCTACCTTATGAGCCGCGGCCTCGACGAGGAGAAGGCAACGCAGCTCATTGTCAAGGGCTTCCTCGAGCCGATGCTGAAGGATATCCCGATGGAGTTCCTCGTCGAGATAAGGAGGATAATCGAGCTGGCGGTAAGCGGGGGCATGTGAACTACAAAACCTTTAAATCTCCCTTTTCTCTCATACCCCTTTGGGTGTTAATTGTGAGAAGGTTCACTGTCGTCATGGTCTTACTTCTAATCCTGGCCGCTGTCTCAACGGCGGGCTGTATTAACATACAAATAAGCTCTTCGGAATCCCCGGAATTTTCCCTACAAGTCAGTAGCCCTTCAAACGTTTCTATCATCCGGAACTGGAGTGCAATGAATCTTGAGGTGAGCCTCAACCTGATAACCCCCTGGAAAGGTGGGGAAAGCCTATCCACCGAGAACATGACGCTGGTATTCCTAAAACTGTCCGGTGACGTGACCAACGTGATCGGACTTGAGAACTACCCTATTGGTGGCCGTGTCTACGTGATCCCGCCGAGCTTCTTCATGGAATCACCCAGCGATGGTTGGAAAGCTGTTTCGTTCCTTGTGAAACTCAGGAACGGTAGCTACGTGCCGCTTGAGGTGAAGGTCGCGGGGGAGCCTTCATCCATTGCCTACCTGCCGATGACGCTCGAGGTGAACCGAACGGAAAACGGTTACAGGATGAAACTCCTGATAACGGGGATACCAGCTATCAACGTCCTCGGAAAGGAGTACAAAGTGATTCCGTATCCAGTCAACGAAACCATTGGCATCGCCGGCTTTCCAAGGGAGCGCTACCTCGGCAACTGGACCTACGTCCTTCCCGTCTCAAACACAGAGGTTAACGGAAACACCAGGTTGACGGTGTCGTATCCAATCGCCAATCTCTACTTGGTCGGAAACGGAAGACGGATTTTCTTGAGAACCATTAACTTTCCCTATGGGGCCCTTGGACACTGAATTCCCCATTATTTTTATCCGTGAACCAATAGGGATTTAAGGGTGTTTCCTCCATCGCCCCCCGGTGATAGGATGAGACTCCGGGTTTTCATTCCTCTCCTCGTACTCCTTCTGCTTCCCGCTTACGCGTCCGCTGGGCCCAGCTGGACTTGGAGCTACACGGACCAGTGCATAGTCTTCGACATGGCCCTCAATGAGGACGGCCACATCGGTCTGGCCTTCGGCTACTATGCCGAGCTCCTCTCACCCAACGGGCATCTGGTCTTCAAGAAGCCCACTCGTGGAATAGCCTACACCGTGGCCTTGAGCCGCAGCGACGACCTCGTAATCGGCACGGAGGGAGACTGGATACAGTACTTCAACGCCAGCGGCTCTCTCCTCTGGGAGTACAAGGCGAGAGGCGCCGTCACAAAGGTGGACGTTTCAAAGGACGGGAAAACTGTCGTTGCAGGCGACAGCTCGGGCTACGTCTACCTCTTCAGGGACGGAAAGCTCGCATGGAGGAGGAAAGTCGGAAACTACACCTGGAGCGTTGACCTCTATGGAAACAGGATAGCCGTTGGCGTCGACGACTCTGTCAAAGCCCTCGACCTCTCAGGAAAGGTCCTCTTCTCGGATTCCTTCGCCGGTTATGTGAGGCAGGCCATAGGAAGCGGCGGGGGGATCTTCCTGAGGATAGTCCCGAAGGATGGGAGCTGGAGCGACGTTGGAATGGTATCGTGGACGGGGAAGAAACTCTGGATGAAGCACTTCAACGGTCTCGTCCGGTACATTGACTCCGATGGGGAAAACGTCGCTGTTGGCGGCGACATTGGGAGTTTAATCCTCTTTTCCTCCAATGGAAGCGTGGTTTACAGGGTTCCGTTCCTCGTCTCAACGCTGGAGGTCTCGACGGCCAGGGGGTATCTTCTGGCAGGAGGTGCCAAACAGGCGATATTCATCGCCCCAAACGGGAGCGTCCTCTGGGATACACGGTTCAACTGGAGCGTCAAGAACGTTAGAATAGCTAGGGACGCGAGTTTTCTGGCGGTGGGCTACGGCTACCACTCGCTCGAAAACTGTCAGGAGACGATAGACGTTCTCCGCCTTAGTGGGACGGTTGAGCCAACCGAGACGAGCGAGGCACCTTCCTACAGGCTCCCCGGCCTTCCGCTGGTAACTGCCATAGGGGCCGGCCTTGTCGTCGTTGGATACCTTCTCTGGAGGGAGTTTAGAGAATGAGCGAGCCCATAATAAAGGCCGTGAACCTGACGAAGCGCTACGGCGATTTTACCGCCGTGGACGGGATAAGCTTTGAGGTCAGAAAGGGAGAAATATTCGGCTTCCTTGGCCCGAACGGGGCAGGGAAGACCACAACGGTGAGGATGCTCTCGGGCCTAACCACTATAACTGAAGGAGAGGCTTACGTGAACGGCTACGACGTGAAAAAAGAAAAGGTCAAGGTCAAGAGAAGCATAGGCGTTGTCCAGGATGTTTCAAACCTCTACGAGGAGCTAACCGTCGAGGAGAACCTCCGCTTTCTGGCGAGGCTCTACGAGGCCCCGATGGAGAACGTTTCGAAGCTCATAAAGGACTTCAACCTCCCAGCCAAGAAGAAGTTCGGGAAGCTCAGCTCTGGCTACAAGAGAAGGGCGAGCATAGTCGCCGCCCTAATCCACGACCCGCCGGTCATATTCATGGATGAGCCCACCATAGCCCTGGACGTCCGCTCGGCCAAGATGGTCCGCGAGATGGTGAGGGCGCTGAACGTCTCTGGCAGAACCGTTTTCTTGACGACCCACAACATGGTCGAGGCTGAAACGCTCCCCCACAGGATAGCGATAATCAACCACGGGAGGATAGTGGCCATAGGCGGGAGGAACGAGGTAAGGAAGCTCGTGGGGAACGAGGTGAGGGTGAGGCTGAAGGTCGAGCCGCTGAAGAGCAGCATCATCCACGCGCTTGAGGGCTATTCGCCGGCATTCGACGAGGACTCGCTAGTTCTGAAAGTCGAGGACGTTGATGCCTTCATGGACGAGCTTGAAGACCTCAAGAGGAAGCTCGGCTTCAGGGTTCTTCACATCTCAACCGAACTGCCGAGCATAGAGGAGGTCTTCCTCGAGCTGACCGAGGAAGAAAATGGCGAGAAGGGCTGCGCCTGCGGGGGGTGCCCGCTGTGATGAAAGTCTACGCAATAATCGTCAAGGAGCTTAAGGAGTACATGCTCAAGCCTGGCGCTATAAGCTGGGGAATCGTCTTCCCCCTCGTCTTCAGCCTGGCGTTCATAGCGAGGTTTGGGGACATAGACCACCTCGTCCCGGGACTCGTCAGCATCTCGGCTCTCTTCGGAACAACTTCATTCGTCTCGTCCTCGATAATATTCGAGCGCCGGCTGAGAACTTTTGAGCGCCTCCTTCTCGCGCCCGTCAGCTACGGGGAGATAATACTCGCCAAAATCCTCGTGGGGACGATATTCGGCCTCATGGTGAGTACCATAACACTCCTCTTAGTTCTGCACTTCATGACCTATCCGCTCTGGAGCGTCTCCCTAACGGCCCTCAACCTGGTCCTGTCGAACCTCACCTTCGCGGCGATGGGCGTCTACATCTCCCTCGCGATATCGAACCCGATAAACGTCATGACTTGGCTGAACCTCGTGAGGTTACCCATGATGTTCACGAGCGGTGCCATAGCTTCCCTAACGCTCTTTCCGCACTGGTTCCTGCCGATAGGCCTCGTAACGCCCATGACCTACTCGGTGGACGGCCTCCGCTACGGGATACTCTACTACTACGACGTCGTTCCGCCTTTAGCGTCAGCCCTCGCCATGGTCTTCATGACGCTCCTCTTCACACTGCTCTCTATAAGGGCCCTCAGGAGGCTCTACTGAAACGGTCGTAGAGTTTGAGTGCGAAGAAGAGAATTACCATGAAGATGGTAATGTAGTAACTCCACCTGAACGGAACGATCCCCAGTATCCCGAGGGTGTAGACCACGGCCAGAACGAGAACAATCGCAAGCAGTGCACGGTAGTAATCCTTCTTTTCCATTCCACCACCGAAGAAAAGGAAAGAGAAGGGGCTTATAACCTTTGGGTCAACCCGTTGAAGAGACGTTGCAGGCGAGGGGCTGGGCATTGTAGTTGAAGGCCTTTGGATGGAGTAGCTCTGCAATCTCCTCAAGACCCAGGACTATCCTCGGCCCGGGTCTCACAACGAGGTTCTCGTCGCTGAGGACATATACACGGCCGTTTTTAACCGCGTTAACACTAGCCAGGGGGCCCTTGCACAGGTCCTCCGGTTTTATCCCTGCGTTCGGTGAGATTATTATGACCTCCGGATTTCTCGCAACTATCTGCTCCTCGCTGACCGCCTTCCATCCTTCAACGTCGCTGAATATGTTCTTTCCTCCGGCGAGGTTTATCAGATCGTTGATGAAAGTGCCGTTTCCGGCCGTCCAGTAGCCGTTGTAGTAGCTCAGTATGAAGAAGACCTTTGGTTTAGGTTTTCCTCTGACCAGTGACTCAACATAGGCCACGGTCGCCCTCATCTCCGCCACAACCGTCAGTGCGCCTTCCTCGCGGTTTGTTATCTTTCCTAGGAGTTCGATCTGTCTGTAAACCCCGCTCAGGTTCTTCGGTGCGACGATTACCACCGGGGCTATCTCCTCGAGCTTGCTGAGGATCGGGAGTGAGAAGTCGTCCGCTATTATGAGGTCCGGTTTGAGAGCAGCTATCTTCTCGAGGTTCGCGTACTTACCGTAGCCGCCGACGCGGGTTATGTTCTTCACCGCCGGTGGGAAGTCCGCGTAGTTCGTGACTCCAACGAGCTTGTCTCCAGCTCCGATGTAAAACAGGGTCTCTGTGATGCTCGGCGCGAGACTGACTATCCTCTCCGGTTCTTTTTCAATCGTCACCTTCCGTCCTGCGAAATCGGTGATGGTCATCGGGTACTTGGCCTTGAAAGCATCGGGGTGGAGTAGCTTGGCGAGTATCTCGAGACCCTTTACCACGCGCGGACTCGGGTGGATTAGGTCGCTCTCGTTCTCTATCATATAGACCTTTCCGTCCCTGGCGGCGGTCGTTCCTGACAGCGGGCCCTTGTAGACGTCCTCGATCGTCATGCCGCAGTGAGGGGTCAGGATTATAACCTGCGGGTCCCTCTTGAGAACCTGCTCGACGCTGACAGTCGGCCAGCCCTTCGTGTCGTTGAAGATGTTCGTTCCCCCGGCAAGGTTTATTATGTCACTGATGAAAGTGTCACCACCCGCCGTCATCAGGGGCTTGTTCCAGACGACGTAGAAGACCTTAACCCGGGGTTCGTTCTTAACGGCTGAGGAAATGGCGTTGATCTCCGCGTTGAACTCATCAACGGCTTTCTTCGCTGCATCCTGAGCGTTGAAGACCTTCCCCAAGAGAATGAGTGCCCTCGGGATATCGCTGAGTGAGTGAGGATCGACAATGACAACGGGCGCTATCTTCTCCAGCTTGGGGAGGATTGGAAGGGAGTAACTGTCGGCCAGTATGAGGTCCGGTTTGAGAGCAGCTATCTTCTCGAGGTTCGCGTACTTACCGTAACCGCCTATCCTTGTAACGTTGGAGACCCCCGGTGGAAAGTCGTCGTAGTTCGTAACACCGACGACCCTGTTAAAGAGCCCGAGATAGTAGAGGTCCTCGGTTATGCTCGGTGCGAGGGTCACGACCCTCTTAGGTTCTGCTTTTATCGTCACCGTCCGGTTGGCGAAGTCCTTGACCGTTACCGGGTAGTAGGCCTTCTGGCTCTGGGTTTGCTGAACGGAGGTTGTGGTTTTGGTGGGGCTTGGGGTGCTCAACGAGGGGGATCTGGAAGGCGTGGTCGTTGCGTTACCGCCTATGCAGCCGGAGGCAACGACTGCCCCCAAAAATACAAGGATAAGCAAAACCGCCCTCTTCTTCACCTTGACCACCTTGGATTATTTGTCCATCTCTGGTTTGAAAAGAGGTATATAAGGTTGTTGGATATTTTCTCCGGCTACTCCCTAGACTGGTTCCGGAATATATCCACGCGCGTGATTATACCGATCACCTTTCCTTCCATGTTCTGGACCAGAACGGCGGGATTGTCCTCAAGGAGGTATTTAACGACTTCCAGGTCCTCGTCCTCGCTGACTATCGGGAAGGGCTCCTCCATTACCTCCATCACCTTGCGGTCGTAGATGTCCTCGTACTCGAGGCTCTTTCTCACGAGGGTCTTCTCGGTGACCGAACCAACCACCTTGCTCCCGCTTATGACGGGTATCTGGGAGATGTTGTGCTCGTTCATGAGCTTGATGACGTTCTCAACCGTCTCGTAGGGCTTGACCGAGAGAACCGGGGAGGACATAACGTCCCTGGCGGTCAGCTGGGCGCGCTTGCACTCGTGGAGGGCCTGGAGAATGCGGTTGAGGGTGGAGAGGCGAGGGTCGACTTTTCCCGTTTCGAGCTTGGCTATGTAGGCCTGCGTTACCCCCGCCCGTTTAGCAAGCTCCTCCTGGGTTATTCCGAGTTCCTTCCTTATCCTCCTTATTTCCGACGGGTCTATGGGGCGGGGTATGACCACCATAATAACCACCGGTTATAGGTCACTTCCGGATATTATAAGCTTTCCTCAGAAGGGCATCGAAGTGTGGGCCGGGCACAGAGGCCCGCGGTCATTAATCGCGCGGGTGGATGCTCCCGGCCCTGTAGGCCCGGCGTGAGCACGCTCCGCTCACGGAACCCGACACCTCACGGAGGCGGGTAAACCGGGCCCATGAGGAGACGATTGTCCCCTCACTGTCGGTGTTTTATTGTAAGCCCAACGACTTAAAAACCTGTTCATGCCGAGATGAGGATTACTCCAGTAACAGCCAGGAGGAGGCCGGCCAATATTCTTCCGTTGGGCGGCTCCTTGAGGAGGAGCATGGCCAAAGCGGAGGCTATTATCGGGTTTATCGCGGACACGGGCGCCGCTATCTGGGAACCCACCTCCCCAACGGCGTAGACGAAGAGATACTGTCCGATGAGGAGGCCGCTGAGCGCGACACCTGTTAAAACGGCTACCTCCCTCGCGGTCAGCTCTCTCAGCTCGCCCGAGTATCTCGGCAGGACGACTGAGATGCCGAGGGCCGCGGACATCATCCTGAGACCGGCTAGTGGCAGAACCGGCATCCGCGAGGTGAGCCAGTCCATCAGGAGTATCGCGAGGCTCCACGAAACCGGCGCCAGAACCGCGAAGATGAAGCCCCTTCTGCTTGAGTGCTCGCTCTCCTCGGCTTTCTTCACTATCACCACCGAGGCAACGACCAGTACCGCACCAATAAGCATCCTGATGGTTATGTGCCTCCCGAGGAAGAGAGCGGCCCACAGCATAACCCAGAGGGGATAGGTCGATGTCACCGGAACGGTTCTCGAAACGCCCATATCGTTGAGGGCGTGGAAGTAGAAGTAATCCCCCACGACGAAGCCCAGGATTCCGGAGAGAAAGGCCACCCCCAAGAGTTCCGGCTTGAGGCTCAGGATTTCGCCGAAGGTGCCGGTGAGGGCAAAGATAACCGCGAACATGGCCGAGACTATGTATAGCCTGACGATGTTTACCGCGACGGGGCTTTTGTTCCTCATGCCCACTTTGACGAGTATCGTTGAGACCGCCCATGAGAATGCAGAGGTGAGCGCCGCCAAAACCCCGAGGGTGAAGCCGTTCATGGTGGTGGAGAGACCAGTTAACTTAAAAACTTAACGTTCAGATTTACGGCGAAATGCAGCTTATTAACCCCCACCCCTAAGGAGGAGCGATGATGACCTCGGCAGAGCTGACGCAAGGATGATGACGATCTTGAGTGCTGAACTCGAAATTGAAGAAAAGCAAAAGTAGGGGAATCAGCGGAGAATTACGTTGACCCTCCTGAGAGCCAGGTTGACGCCGTATTCCCTGGAGACGTCCCTCACTATCCTCTGGATCGTCTCCGTTATGTCCCTCTTTATCTTCTCGTCCGAGACTCCCGAGAACGAGCCGAAGAGCCCTCCGACGTTCTCGCGAATGAAGCTCGCCTCGATGTCGATATAGACCGTCGAACCCCTCACCTCGTGGTTGAGCTTTAGCCACTTGAAGGTAACCCTAGGGACCAGCTTGAGCTCGGCGTGTATCCTGTTCTTGAGGGTCTCGACGGCAGGCTCTATGCGGCTCTTCAGCATGGTGTCCTCGCTCTCCTTCTTCTTGGCTTCCGTGAGCACCGACAGCTCGTCTATGCCTGCCTGCTTGAGGAGTTCCTCGACCTCCTTCTCGAGCTGCTGCTTCTTGGCCAGTATCTCGGCGGCCTTAGCACTTCCCGCGGTGGCGGTGGGCGTGCTTGGAAGGGCAGGGGTTATGACCTCGACCTCCACGTTGCGAACCGTAATGTACCTCTTGAGGCTCTTCCCCAGCTCCCGCGCGTGCCTCCCTACAACGTCTCTGACTATCCTCGCGACCTCGTCACGGTCCATGCTGGTCTCGGCTACCATCGAGACGTTTATCTCGAACTCGTTCCTTCCCCTGACGTCGAAGTTAACCCTGTCAACCTTTATCCCCGCGCTCTCAACCTCGCTTATCACTGTTCTAGAAAAGGCACTGAAGTACGGCCAGACATCCTCCAGAACCGAGAGGACGATCTTCCCATCCTTGGTGACGTTGGCGGTCTTCTTTTTGTCCTTGTCAACTATCTCCTGGGGCTTTACCTCCTGTCCGTTTATAACGACGCTTACATCCCTGAGGATGGGTTTTATTTCGGCCTCCCTGAGGATTATTGGGGCGTATTTGCTCACAGCGTGGAGGATCCTCTTCTCAGCAACCTCTGCATCCCGTGATCCACCGGTGGAGTTCCCCTGGACGCGGACGTTCAGGTAGACAACGCCCTCACCGACGTTGGCGTCGAACTCTACCCTCTCTATCGTCAGGCCCTTTATCCTCTTGGACTCCTTAATGAGGGCCTCTGCGTAGGCTTGGAATGCTTTCTCCGGGATCTCCCCTCCGCTCAGGTTCACCACGACCTCCGGTTTCCCCGGGGCTGGCTGGGGCTTTGTTACTGCGGGTGGAGCTTCAACCCTCCTCTCTGGCTCCTTTGAGGTTCCCCTGACCTGCGGTGGAGCGGGAGATGACGCCGTCGCTGGTTTGACCTCTCTGGTGCCTCCGAAGAGCTCCTGTAGGGGAACCTTGGGCGTCTGTGAATATGCATCGAGGTTATCCGCGACGGAGAGCTTGAGCTCCAGCTCGTCGAGATCGTAAACATCAACGACCATGGGTTTGCCCACGAAGGACTTTATTATCCTGACGGCCTCCTCCCCAGAAAGCAACTGCTTCCTGTCCACGTGAAGGCACTCAGCCGCGAGCACCTTCGACCTGTCCAGCAGGACGGTTATGTAGTATTTTCCGTCACTACCCTTTGCGAACACTTTGAAGAAAGCCCCGTTCCCCCGGGAGAGTGCCTTCTCGACGAGCTCCTTGAGCTCGTCCGCCGAGGTTACCACCACGTTCTCCATGAATGGGCCCTTGTCCGGCAACTGCATGACCATCACCATTAGCTATATATATCCCTCGGCCATAGAACTTCAAGAGGGTCTCATCGTTTCAGTATACCAACGCCTGTATTTAAACATTGTTGTTCACGCGGGTGATGATCATGAGGGTACTGATACTCGGAGGCGGCGCCATAGGCAGGGCGCTTGCGGAATCCCTCAGCGGGGAGTTTGATGTCACCATAGTGGAAAGGGACGAGGTCAGGGCAAGCGCCCTCGAGGAGGGTGGCTTCAACGTCGTCAAGGGCGACTTCTCTTACACCGCCACGTTGCTAAAGGCTGGGATAGACCGGGCGGAGCTCGTTGTAATAACCACGATGAACGTCGAGACCGTCAAAAAGACCGTCTACGTAATAAGAACAAACAACAGGGACGTCCCGATAGTCGCGGTCCTCCCGGACGGTGTAAGCCTTGACGATGTGATATCCCAGGTGAAGGACGAGTTCGAGGCTGACGTGAGGGTGGACTACGCGATCTCCCCGAGGACCGCCCTCAAAGAGGCCCTTGTCAGAACCGTTGAAACGGTGGGCGAGAGGAAGAACGCGGATCTGCTCGTTAAGAAGCTCCGCGAGCTTAAATCCCAGTCTGATTCTCTTCTTATACTCATGCACGACAACCCTGATCCGGATTCCATAGCAAGTGCCACGGCGTTGAGCGTCATAGCCGGAACCCTGGGCTTCAAGACCCAGATAGCGTATGGGGGAGAGATAACCCACCACGAGAACAGGGCCTTCGTGAATCTGCTTGGCATTGACCTGAGGCGCGTTTCCAGGGGTTCGTATGAGATGAAGCGCCATCCCATTATAGCCCTTGTGGACTGCCAGCCCAACGGCAACCTGACGACCCTTGAACAGGAAGACTACGGGAAGATCAAGGTTGTGATAGACCACCACCAGGTTCTCCAGCACCTCATGGATCTCCTGCCGGACGATGCTTTCATCGATATAAGGCCGGAGGTCCACTCGTCCGCCTCGATTCTGGCGGAGTACTTCAGAATGCTCAACCTTACGCTCACGCCCAGGCTCGCCACTGCCCTCTTCTACGGAGTCTACACGGACACCAAGAAGTTCTCGAAGCTGAGCCACGTTGACTTAAAGGCGATAGAGTTCTTGGCAGGAAACGTTGACTACGAGCTCCTCGACAAGATAGAACACCCGGACATAAGCACCGAGACCGCCGAGATACTGGCCAGGGCGATAATGAACAGACGCATCTACAAGAACGTTCTCATAAGCAACGTGGGCTTCATAACCAACCGCGACGCCATAGCTGAATCGGCTGACTTTCTTCTCCGTCTGGAGGGCATAACCACGGTCCTCGTCTTTGGGATAGTTGAGGACAGGATAGAGATATCCGCAAGGACGCGCGACGTCAGGGTCAACATCGGGGCCGCTCTCAGGGAGGCTTTCGGTGAGATAGGTAGTGGGGGAGGACACTCTCAGTCGGGAGGTGCGAGGATTCCGCTCGGGCTGTTCAAGCTCGCGAAGGACAAGAACTCCCTCCTTAGACTTGCGGAGGAGGCGATAACGGAGAAGTTTCTGGAGGCGTTAAAAGTTAAAGAGGGCTGATCATTCCTCCCTGGCTTTAACCAGAATTATATCCCCTATGGCGGTAACCTTCTCGTAGGGGATGCCGACCTTTTCTCCGGGCAGGCCTAGGGCCAGAACCTTCCCCCTTCCCCTGTCTATCTCTATGAGAACCTCATCAACGTAACCGACGTAGTAACCCTTCGTGTTGTATATCTGCTTCCCGTAGAGCTTTGAAAGGCGCATCACCATTTCAATCACCACCTCAGGTTATCGGTGAACGTATTTAAACGTTACCTCCGGTTAGCCTTCTGGCGAACTCGAAGCCCCACCGGGCCAGAGAGCCGAAAAATGCCAGTACCGCGGCGCTACCTGAAACCCGGAACAGGATCGGAACCGCGAACTCGCTGCCTTGGAGAGGAGGATAGTCTTTGAGGGCGAGCATGATCATGACAAAGCCACCCAGGTATGCCAGTGGAACGAGGACAACATCCGCTATTCCAGAGGGCTTTACGAAGAGCATCACTCCCAGGGTCATTCCCAGTCCCAGGTACAGTGGAGCCGGCCCGGGGTTGCCCGGAACCCAGAGGAACACGAGCAGCAGGGCAGTGATTATCCCAAGGGGGGTTGCGCAGGCGGTTGCAAAAAGGCGTGACACCCTCTCTCCGTAGGGAACCGCCAGGGCCGCGCCCACGGCCAGTCCTACGTAGATGAGGTACACCATGGCCTCCTCCTGCAGGGGCTCGTAGAGGAGGACCGCCACTAGGAAGCCGAGGAATGAACCTATGCCGCCGAGGGCGGAGACTCCCCTCCAGTCGGCCTTCATGTTCTCACAACCTTTAGTGTTACCCTGGAGCCGTCGCCCAAGTTAAGGGTCTCGCGGAGGTAAACCGGTGCAACGACCTCGGCTATCTTCGGAGGGTGTATCGTCCTTGAGGGTATCACAACCGCACCCTCGATGCCGTCTATCCTCACCCGGTATGCCCTGACGTCGCCGAAGGTTCTTCCATCCTTTACGAAGCCGGGGAGGATTACGGGATGGACGTTGTAGAATGCGTCGAAGATCGTCCGGGGGAAGAGAACCTTCACGTTGAGCGTCCCGGGGTAGGGTTCGAAGCCAAGGTACTCCCTGATTATCGGCGCATATTCCCTGACGTAGTAGGCCCCCTCGCCTATGCCTGAAACGACCTCACCGACGATGGTGCCGTTGTAGAGGGCCGAGGAAACGCGGCCGCAGAGTTCCTCAAGGAAGGCCAGGCCCTCCGGGGTTATCTCCACGTAGGTTCTCTTCCCCTCCACGGTCTTTTCTATCAGCCCCTCCGCCTCCATCTCGTCTAAGAGTCTCATAACCGACTGGGGGGAAATCCTCAGTTCCTCTCCAAGGCCCCTCATCGTGACCCTCGCTCTTCCGCCGACGGCACCCTTTTCCGCGAGGAGCGTGAGCAGTTCAATCTTTCTCATGGGTTCTCACCTTTGAAAGCCTGTCCGCGATTTTAAGGGGTTTTGGGTAGCCGCTTTCGAGCAGTTCTCGGACTATTTCAACCGCCGATCCCAAATCGACTAAGTTCCCCACGCTTACATAAGCTTTTCTCACCTTTCTCCAGAGGTCCGGAGAAACGCCCCTCAGCGGTCTTTTGGCAATTCCTATCGTGGGTTTCTTCAGGAGAAGTCCCACGTGGGAAGCTAAACCGTAGCCCCTCGGATGTGCCCTCCCGTGCCCCTCAACGAGCAGAACATCAAAGTCCTCGCCCTTTGTGGCGAGCAGAACCGGTCTCGTCTCCCTGAGGAAGAAGTAGGTGGGTATGTATGGTGCACCTACCTCGGTCTCCACTACCTTCGTCTTTAAAACCTCACACCCCGGAAAGGAGCAGAGGACGAAAGCCGACCTCGCGAGGTTTCCCCTGTAGGAGACGTCCACAGCGGCAACTGCCTCCACCCTGGAAACGTCGGGGGGCCTCTCCACTATCCGCCCCGCCAGCTTCCTCTGGAGGGAGGCTATGAGTTCGAGCTTTTCCCTTCGAATTCCATAATCCGTTAATTCATCAATCACATAATCACCGAATTATGCTTTTGCTTACTCAGGTTTTCCCATTTTGAGCGCCTCAACAGCCCTCTTAAGCCTGGACTCAAGCCGTGCGTTGAGCTTTGCCCTCGTCAAGTCCTCCAAGGTCCTCTCTAAAATTCCCCTTGCCTGGTCCTGCTTCACCCTCACGTTGACGAGGCCCTTGGGATACTCAAGCGTCATAAGCTCCTCGTAAACGCTCTCCATGAAGCGGTAGATTTTCTCTGCCTCTTCCAGCCTTCCGTCGAGGAGAAGCAGGAGGAAGTGCCTCCTGAGTTCACCTATCAGGTCGCCGATTCCAAGGGCATAATCGGCGTGGGGAACTCCAAGCTCTCCGGGGGATGGAAACTCCACTCCGGTCATGTAGGCGAAGAACAGGCTCGCCTCCACGAACTCCTGATGGGCGCTCTGGACGTAGCCGGTGTAGTAAAGGTCAGGATGGTCCTTGAGCTTCTCTCCAAGCTCGTCTACCTTCTGCCTGGCGGTTTTTAGCCTCTCGCGGGCCGTTTCAGCATCCCCGCGATGGAGGGCCTTCACCGTGTCCCCGCTGATCCTCACTATCTCGCGAGTCAGCTTGAGCGCCTCCTCCCTGAGGGAGTCCTTCTCGTCGAGGACTTCCCTAATCTCCGCTATTATTTCCTTCAGTTCCATGCTCTCACCGGGGGAAGTTGAGGGAGAAGCTTAAAAATGTGGGCCCCGCCTATCCCCCGCCTTCATCGGAGGCCGAGCCACTCTCCGGCGGTCCGGAGGGCAGGCCCTGTGCGCCCGGCATCGTCGCACCCGCTCATCGCCGGCACAAGCCCCCTCCCGGGTCCGGGCCACCGGGCGCAGTCGGATGCATACGAAGGATTTTCGGAGGAAATTTTAAGGCTTTCGAAGTTAATAACTGACAGGAATATCCCTCGGCTTTTTTCATGCCGAAAATTATATAAGGTGCCCGCCGAAGGGTCTCTGCTCAACCCAAGGTGGTGACGATCATGGCCGAGAAGGTTAGGAACATTGTCGTTGAGGAAATGATAAGGACCCCGGTGGAGATGCAGAAGGTAGAACTCGTTGAGAGAAAGGGTATAGGCCACCCGGACAGCATCGCCGACGGCATAGCCGAGGCCGTCAGCAGAGCCTTGAGCAGGGAGTACATAAAGCGCTACGGCATAATCCTCCACCACAACACCGACCAGGTCGAGGTCGTTGGGGGAAAGGCCTACCCTCAGTTCGGAGGCGGCGAGGTCATCAAGCCGATATACATCCTCCTCTCCGGAAGGGCCGTCGAGCTTGTCGACAGGGAGATCTTCCCCGTTCATGAGGTTGCAATAAAGGCCGCCCGTGACTACCTCAGGAAGGCCGTTCGTCACCTCGACCTCGAGCACCACGTCGTCATCGACTCCCGCATCGGACAGGGTAGTGTGGATCTAGTGGGAGTGTTCAACAAGGCCAAGGAGAACCCAATTCCGCTAGCCAACGACACCAGCTTTGGCGTTGGCTACGCCCCGCTCAGCGAGACCGAGAGGATCGTCTATGAGACCGAGAAGCTCCTCAACAGCGACGAGTTCAAGAAGAAGTATCCTGCCGTTGGCGAGGACATCAAGGTCATGGGGCTCAGAAAGGGTGATGAGATAGACATCACGATAGCCGCAGCTATAGTTGACAGCGAGGTCGACAATCCCGACGACTACATGGTCGTCAAGGAGACCATCTATGAGGCCGCTAGGGGGGTAGTCGAGTCACACACCGAGAGGCCTACCAATATCTACGTCAACACCGCCGACGACCCGAAGAAGGACATCTACTACATAACCGTCACCGGAACGAGTGCTGAAGCGGGAGACGACGGTTCCGTCGGCAGGGGCAACCGCGTTAACGGTCTCATCACCCCGAACAGGCACATGAGCATGGAGGCAGCGGCCGGAAAGAACCCCGTTTCCCACGTCGGCAAGATATACAACCTCCTCTCGATGCTCATAGCCAACGACATCGCCGAGCAGGTCGAGGGTGTTGAAGAGGTCTACGTCAGAATCCTGAGTCAGATAGGAAAGCCCATCGACGAGCCGCTCGTTGCCAGCGTCCAGATAATCCCGAAGAAGGGTTATCATCTCGAGACCATTCAGAAGCCGGCCTACGAGATAGCGGATGCATGGCTCGCGGACATAACCAGGATACAGAAGATGATCCTTGAGGACAAGCTCAGCGTCTTCTGAGCTTTTTCCTTCTCCATACGCTTATCTATTCTCAGATTTTCAGGAGGTTTCTAATGTCTCCCGCAAACCCTGAAACCAGCCGGAAAAACGGCAAATCTGAGAAGAGAGCATCACGGGGAGGGAGTCCCCTGCTTCAGGGCGCGGAGGAGCTTTGCCTCCTCAAAGGCGAGGGCAACCTTCTCCTTTTTGACCTTTGCAAGCTGGATCGCGACATCCTTCCTCTGCTTGGCCATCCTAATGAGTCTAGCCTCCTCAAGAACGAGGAGCTCCTTCCTCTTTTTAACAACCTCAAGCCTCCTCTGGAGGATTGACTTAACCCTCTCCATGGTATCACCTACTCCATTAGGGGGATCGAACCCTTATAAGCTTTTCGCCAACTGCCAATTATATCTTCGGCAATCGCCGAGGAACACGCCTATAAACCGGCGCGACGCAGGGACTCCGGTGGGAGGATGATAATCGCGGTAACTGGAACACCCGGCGTGGGGAAGACCACAGTCTCAAAACTCCTGAGCAAGAGATTGGGCTATGAATACGTCGGCGTCAAGGAGTTCGCTGTCGAGAGGGATATAGGTGAGAAAGTCGGCGACGAGATAGAGATAGACATCGACGAACTCGCGGAGAAGATGGTTGAGGAGTTCAAAGGGAAAAACGTCGTCATCGACGGCCACCTCAGCCACTTCGTTCCGTCCGACCTCGTGGTCGTCCTACGGGTGCATCCAAGGCTTGTCGCGGAGAGACTGAAGGATAGGGGTTATTCAAGGAAAAAGCTCGCGGAAAACGTGGAGGCTGAGCTTATTGATGTGATCCTCGTTGAAGCCCTTGAGGAGAACGAGCGCGTTATTGAGGTCGACACGACTGGAAAGACGCCCGAAGAGGTAGTGGACGAGATAATCGGCCTCATTGAGAGGGGTGTTAAAAAGCGTGTCGGAATCGTTGACTGGAGCGAGGCGTACGACGAGGTGCTTCCCTACCTGAACCTCGGAGGTGAGTGAATGCGCATCCTCGCCATCACGGACATCCACGGGAGATTGGAGAAGGTAAAAGCGCTGGCAGGGGTTCTCGGGAAACTTGAGCCGGAGCTTGTGCTCGTGGCCGGCGACATAACGAACTTCAGCGGTGCCAAAACCGCCAGAAATGTCCTTGAGCCACTCCTTGCTCTAAACGTGCCGCTCATAGCTGTCCACGGCAACTGCGACGGCAGGGACGTTCCAGGTCTCCTCGAAGAACTCGGGATAAGTGCCCACGACCGGCGCGTCGAGATAAACGGGTTAGGAATAGTTGGAATCGGTGGTTCGAACCTAACACCGTTCAACACCGTCTGGGAGCTGGGTGAGGAGGAGATAAGAAGGATACTCAATCGGAACTACCGCGCCGGAGACATAATACTCTCTCACGTGCCGCCGAAGGACACCAAAGCGGACAGGGTTCACTCCGGTCTCCACGTCGGCAGTTCTGCCCTCAGAAAGTTCATAGAGGAAAACCAGCCTCCCCTCGTCGTCACGGGACACATACACGAGGCGAGGAGCACCGATAGAGTTGGAGAAACCGTTATCGTCAACCCGGGTCCGCTGTTCAGGGGCTACTACGCGGTGATAGAGTTCGATGAAAGGAAGAAAAGAAGGAAGAAAAGAGTGGAAAACGTAGAGCTGGCCAAGCTTTAGCTCAGACCAGCTTTTTCTCCCTCAGAACCTTTTCCATCCTGTCCATCGCTTCCTCGAGCTTTTCGTAGGCTGTTGCGTAGCTTATCCTGATGTAGCCCTCGCCGGCCTTTCCGAAGGCAGAACCCGGAACGACGGCTACCCTCGCCTCCTTCAGCATCAGCTCGCTGAACTGGTGGTCGGTGAGACCGGTATCTTTAATGCGCGGGAAGATGTAGAAAGCTCCCTTCGGCTTGACCGTCGGCAGGCCCATCTCGTTCAGCCTCTTCCAGACGAGGTTCCTCCTCCTGTCGTATTCCTTGCGCATCTCCTCAACGGCCTTCCAGCTCCTCTCGTCGTCGAGAGCTTTAGCCGCCGCGTACTGGACGAACGTTACCGGGCAGGTGGAGTTGTACATCTGGAAGCGGGTCATTTTCTCGATGATCCAAGCGGGAGCGGCAACGAAGCCGAGGCGCCAGCCGGTCATGGCGAAGGTCTTGGAGAAGCCGTTCACCGTTATCGTCCTCTCGAACATGCCGTCGAGCGATGCTATGCTGTGGTTCTTAACTCCGTCGTAGACGAAGTGCTCGTAGACCTCGTCGCTTATGACGATGAGGTCGTACTCCACGGCAAAGTCGGCTATCTCCTCGATGTCCTTCTTCGTGAGAACGGCACCGGTGGGGTTGTTGGGGGTGTTTATTATGAGCGCCCTTGTTTTTTTGGTGACATGTCTCTCCAAATCGTCAACGGAAAGGCGGAACTCGTTCTCCTCGTAGGTTGGCACCTCAACGGGCTTTCCGCCGGCGAGGATAACGGCTGGAGCGTAGCTCACGAACATCGGGGAAGGTATCAGAACCTCTTCGCAGTCCTTCAGGAAGGTCGAGAGGCCCATCAGAAACGCCTGGTTCGCACCGGTTAGTATCATGATCTCGCTCTTTGGATCTGCTTCAATGCCGTTCTGCTCCCTGAGCTTCCTCGCAACGGCCTCGCGGAGCATTGGCAGACCGGCGTTGGGGCCGTAGTGGGTATAACCCCTATCAAGGCCCTCTTTAGCGTACTCCTTGATATGCTCCGGAGTGTCGAAATCCGGTTCGCCGATTCCGAGTGAGATTACATCCTCCATCCCGGCGGCCAAATCGAAGAGCTTCCTTATCTCAGAAGGATTAACCAGCTCGAGCCTGTCACTCAGCGCCATGAGCATCACCGCTCTCCCTTCTCGGCGATGTTTATAACCTTACCTCACCGAAAAGATGAGCATCGAAGTGCAGAAAAGAGCGCTAAACTCCGGGATTAGACCAAGAGTCTTGTTGTCTGGGGGCCGTTCTGTCACCACGCCCCTCAAAATAACCCCTTCTCTTTGATCACAACTTCAAAATTTGAAGCTGTTAAGGCGTGAAGTTATACCAATCGGCCTTCAATTCTCTTGGAGTCTTATTGCAACAGGAACGAGCCTTGGGAGTGCAAGTATTGCGAGTTCCTTTCAATTCTCTTAGAGTCTTATTGCAACCCCAAATCCAACCAGCATGGCGGGAGCGAAAACAATCCTTTCAATTCTCTTAGAGTCTTATTGCAACATTACCTGCCCTACTGTGAGGTTCTCGCCGTATTTGTCTTTCAATTCTCTTAGAGTCTTATTGCAACAAGTTCTTGGGACTGGCCTTAACGTTGAGGCAATCATCTTTCAATTCTCTTAGAGTCTTATTGCAACACCCATTCCAACCGCTTTCAGAACGCCCTTTACAAAACTTTCAATTCTCTTAGAGTCTTATTGCAACTTTGATGGTATTCGGTATGGCAATCATCAAAAAGATGCTTTCAATTCTCTTAGAGTCTTATTGCAACGTTGGGCGCACCGGCTCCCGTGCAAGTGCAAAACTAACTTTCAATTCTCTTAGAGTCTTATTGCAACCCGCCTCCGGAGGGGTTATCAAGCGGCCTCATCGCCGCTTTCAATTCTCTTAGAGTCTTATTGCAACGCGAGCTCTGCAAAGCCTAAAATTGCCGTGGCAATGAGCTTTCAATTCTCTTAGAGTCTTATTGCAACCTTTCACGACCACCAAGGCCGTGTCGGCCCCTTCTGGCTTTCAATTCTCTTAGAGTCTTATTGCAACTAAAAGAAAAGTCAGGGGCGTGATGCAAAATGAGGTCTTTCAATTCTCTTAGAGTCTTATTGCAACACCCTGCCGGTGAGGTTGTAGATATACTCCTCCTTATCCTTTCAATTCTCTTAGAGTCTTATTGCAACTGAAGAGGCCCTCGCCCTAGTGAATGAGGCTCTTAGAGCTTTCAATTCTCTTAGAGTCTTATTGCAACAGGGCGGCTTTTTCCTTCTTTCGCCTATTAAAGGGCTAGACGACCCGGAAACTTATAAGCTTTTCTTTAAAGGGGCCTTCAAAAAGACCATTTGAGGCATGATTCAAC
>WAMH01000140.1 GCA_015522395.1 Thermococcus sp.
CGACCTTTATCTCGACGCCGTTCTCTCTGTGGACCGTTTCAAGCCTTTTCTCGCCCCAGATTATCGAGTACTCCCTTATCCTGAAGGTCCCCTCGTGGAAGCCCTTCTGGGCCACGACCCTGATGAACGGGTGAACCTTCCGCAGGCCCCACACGATGTCGTTGACCCTGTGCTGCAGCTCCCTCGGTATCTGGACTACCGCTATGTCCCCGACGACGTCGTACCTCCTGAGGTATTTCAGCTCCTCAGGGGTTAGCCTCTCGGCCAGGACACTCTCGAGGTTCTTGTATATCTGCCTCTCCGGCCTGAGCGGGAGCTCGAGCGGAAGAACCCTGTAGCCAAGCTCGTGGATTGAGGGATTGTCGACAACGGGTAGGAGAACGAACTCGCCTTCCCCTCTCGGCCTTCTCTTGCCGTCGTAAATGCCGAGTCTCTTCAGCTTCCTCTTCACCGGCTCCGCTTTCCTCTTTGGAACCTTCAGCGCAGGCATGTCTACCGAAGTTGGTTGGGAGAGAACCTTAAAAGCTTCACTTCCAGTAGGGCTCGCGCATGAGAACGGCTTTCTTGAGGATTTCGATTATCTCCCCGTCGCTCGCACCGTTTCGCATGGCTGTGACGAAGTCTATCAGGTCATCGTTCCTCAGCAGGCAGGTCTTGAACATCCCGTTTGAGGTTACCCTCAGGCGGGTGCAGTTGGCGCAAAAAATCGTATTGTGCATCGCCCTGACCACTTCAACCTCGGCAATTCCATAATCCGTTGGGACGAAGTACTTCTTCCGCCTGTGCATCCTCCTCTCACGGATTTCAACGGCGCGCTTTTCAAGTTCCCTCTCGACGGGCTTGAGAGGGTAGAAGTAGTTCCGGAAGAATGCCGTCTCCTCGACCTCCCTTGGGGCCTCAAGCTCGATGAGCTGGAGTATCGCTCCAGTTCTGGCCGCAAAGTCCACCATGTCCCATATCTCACCCTCGTTAACGCCCTTCATCACCGTCATGTTGAGCTTGACCGGGCTGAGATACTTTACCGCCTCCTCGATTCCCTCGAGAACGACGTCAAGCATATCGACTCCCGTTATGCGCCTGTAAACGTCTGGTTTGAGGCTGTGGAGGGAGACGTTAACGCGATCGAGACCGGCCTTTGCCAGCGGTTTCGCCAGCTCCTTAAGCCTGCTCCCGTTGGTAGTCATGCTAAGGTCGACCACGTGGGGCTTTATGCGCCTCACTATCTCCAGTATATCACTCCTGACGGTAGGCTCGCCGCCTGTCAATTTGACCTTCCTTATTCCCAGGCGGGAGGCTATTCTAACGAGCCTCTCTATCTCCTCAGGCGTCATCTCGTTTCTGGCCAAAAACCGCTGGCCCTCCCTGTGGCAGAAGAAGCAGTGGTAGTTGCAGTCCTGTGTGAGCGAGATTCTGAGGTTCGTCACTGGCCTTCCAAAGCGGTCGTAGAGCACCATGGGAACACCGTGTTCAGTAATCCATTGGCTTAAAAAAACGTTTTGGGTAAACTCTTTCATTTACCAGGGCTATCGAAAACTAAAAGTAGGGGGAGGTGTTAAGCCCTCCTCAGGGGTGCCCATGAACGTTGAGGAGATTAAGGCCCGGCTTTCCCGTCTGGAATCGCTCCACTCGGCTTTTGAGGAGAAGTTTCCCCTTCTCTACGGTGGGAACGATGGGGAGGGGCTCGTTGAAGTTCTGAGGGAGCTTTACAGCATATCGCGCGAGAAGCTCGAGCTTTCGTCGGCCCTCTACCGTGAGATGGTGGGTTCCACCTACGCCGAGAACCAGGCGAAGGAACTCTACCGCAACGAGCACCAGATGAAGTTCCGCATCGAGGAGCTTATCTCCCTCCTCGCGAAGGGTGACTACGACGCGAAACTGAAGCTCTCGACGGCGATGGACAGGCTGGCGCAGTTCCACAGGGTTTACGACTACGCCGTCAGGAAAGCGTTGGGCGAGCTGGCGAGGGAGGTTGAGGGGCTTGAGCTTCTGGCCGGAGGCGAAAACCAGAAAAAGGTACCCGTTGGTATAATGGAGGAACTCCGGAAAATCAAGACGCTTGAGGCCGAGCTTGAAACGCTCAAGGCCTTCCTGTTCAGGCTTTACGCTCATCCCGGCGACGTTCACAAGGTTGAGGATGCCCTGAGAGACTGGCACTCCAGGGGTCTGCTCTGGGTCGAGGCGAGAAACGTTGAGAAGCTGAGCGGCGTTGAAACGGCTGGGGAGATACTCGAAGGACTCGCGCTCATAGGAGTGGTGGAAAAGAAGATGAGGGGTGGTGAAGGTGTCTACAGACACAGGAGTTACAGTCCGGATTAGGGGCATATACAGCACGGCCCTGACGAAGCTCTTCCTCGACAGGGGCTTCGGCATCGCGCAGCCGAGCAACAGGATCGTCGAGCGGCTCGGACTGGAGAAGACCTACGATGAGTTCGACGTTGACATCTACGACAAGAAGGACCACCACGGTGTGGTTCTCGTCGGGACGAAGGTTGAGGAGGTTAAGAGGGTCCTTGAGGACGAGTTCATAGACGTCTTCTTCAGGAAGCTCCCCTACCAGCTCTACGGGGTATACAAGGGCATCGTTGTCCAGAGGGACGAGAAGTACGTTTACGTTGATATCGGGAGCGCGATAGGCACGATACCGGTAAGGGACCTCCCGCGCGCGAAGGAGGGGGATGAACTGCTCGTCCAGGTCAAGAAGCACAACCTCCTGCCCCAGCTCAGCGTCACGCTCACTGTTCCTGGAGATTACGCCGTCCTGATTCCGAAGCCTGTCGGCGCCCAGAGGCACGTGAAGATATCAAGAAAGATAAGGGAGCAGAGCGAGCGCGAGAGGTTGAGGATACTTGGCCTCAGCATAGACCTCGGTGACTGGGGAATCCTCTGGAGGACGGCCGCCGCTTATAAGGACTGGAACACCCTGAAGGACGAGATAATAAGGCTCTCCAAGCTCTCGGACAGGCTCGCGAAGGCGGACTCCTACACGGCCCCCTCGCTCATCATCGAGGGCAGGAACATCTACGAGGTGGAGTTCGGCGGCGGGGCGAAGAAGAAGCTCGACGAGATAAGGAACAAGGCCGTTCCGACCGTCGAGGGCCACCACCAGCTTAAGGCCTACGATTTGGAGTTCAGCTTTGCGGTGGAGATAGCCGAGGGCATACTGGCCAAGGTGCCCGGCCAGAGGGCCAAGGTCAACCAGGGCTTCTGGGAGGCCCTGATAG
>WAMH01000141.1 GCA_015522395.1 Thermococcus sp.
AGGGCGAAAGAGCTGACCGATTTGCTGGCCTTCGTGCTCAGGACCCTTTCCTGAGCTTCTCTTTCAGCTTTTCCCACCATTTTCTCCTGACAAGCAGGTATAGCCTGTGACGTTGAGGAGGGCTGTAATCGCTGTGGCCATTAAAACCGCCCTGAGGGCCGCGTCCCTGATGCTCTCATTAGCCCGCCGGAATATGGCGTAGTGGGCGTACTCAAATGGACTCATGGGCTCCAGCTCAACCTTTGCCGGGGCCGTGTCTTTTGCAGGGAACAGGGAGAAGGCGTGGTTCCACGTGACGACGTAGATCCTGACGTGGGTGCCGTTGACGACGCAGCCTTTAATTGTCTCGTTCCCGACGTGGCAGGTGTGTTCGTTGAAGGTGGCAACTACTTTCCCGTGGCCGTAGCTCTCGAAGGTTATCGTCCTGTTCTCAGGATAGACCGTTACCGGCTCTATGTCGATTTCAGAGCCGTAGAAGAGCTTTCTAACGTAGTCGTAGAGCCGGTCTATCAGCGGTCTTCCCATGCTCTCCGTGGGCCAGATGTAGTAGTAGACTATCCCCCCGCCTTTTTCTAGGTCATACAGGGCCTTTTGAGGGGTGTCCCCCTTTGGGACGTACAGGAGAGGGGCGTACTCCCGGGCGTCCTCCCCGTAGGCCGGCAGGTAACCCCTTATCGTGTAACCGCTCTCGTAGAGGGAAAGGCTGAAGAGCACGAAGAAGTTGAGAACGAGCCACACCGCAAGGACAGCCCGCCTTCTCATGTTCTCTAGCTATCTCCGCCGGCTTATCAAACTTTCGATTTTTTCGGGCGAGTCGATTGATTTATATTTGGTGGATCCCAAACCAACGTGGTGGTAACGTGGACGAGAGGATTTCCACTGGTGTTCCCGGTCTCGATGCTGTGCTGAACGGAGGATTGATAGGGGGCAGGGTCTACCTGCTGAAAGGTGGCCCCGGGGTCGGAAAGACAACCCTGGGTATGCACTTCGCGATGGCCGGTGTTGCGAAGGGAGAAAGCGTCCTCTACGTGACGCTGGAAGAGCTGGCTGCCAACATAAGGGCCGATTTTGGAAGGATGGGCTTCCCGGTGAACGATCCGCGTTTTAATCTCATCGATGCCACTCCAACTGTGGAGAAGTACGTTCTCATGAAGGATCCCTTTGAGACGTTTGCCGAGGGTCTCGAGGCCCTTAGAAACGCCGTGGTCGAGCGCTACCGGGAGGTCAGGTACTCCAGGATAGTGATCGACCCAATAACGATGCTTAAACTCCCCGCGGCTTCGGAGCTGGACTACCGGAGAGAGTTCCTGGCGTTCATGAAGAGCATGGCTCGCCTGAGGATCACCGTTTTGATGACCTCGGAGCTTGAGGGGGCCGACGTCGAGGAGTACCTCGCGGACGGAGTCGTTGAGATGCTGACGTTTGAAAGCCATGGAAGACTGATGAGGGGGATACAGGTAAAGAAGCTCCGCGGAAGCTCCTTTGATCCGGCTATTCATCCCTATGAAATAACCGACCGTGGTATAGTGGTTTACCACGACCGCCTTCTTACGGATCACTGAGGGTTTCACAGCTCCCCCTCTATCATCGCCATTATCTTCCTGTGGAGCTGTTTTATCAGCTCCCTCCTGTCCTCCATGAGAACCACGTCGCTCGCCCCAATCGCTTCGAGGTTGAAGGCGAAGGGACTGGGAATTTCTTTCCTCTCGAAGACCACCCTGATTTTGCCCTCCCTGACCCAGCTCAGGAAAAGCTCCGCCTTTTCAACGTCCATCTTGTCCTCCATTATCTCGCGGTAGACTTCCCTGAGGAGCGGGAAATCTGGGTGATTCTCCTTCAGGACTTTGAGCAGCGCGACAGCCATTACCTGCTGTCTTCCGAGGCGCTTCTTTCTTCCAACGTAGCGCCGGAGTATGAGCAGTCCGCGGTTGGCCACGTGGCGGAAGCGCCTCTTCAAAAGCTCGGTGTTGTCCAAGGCCCTCTTGAGAACCTCCCGGAGGTCTTCAATCGTGAACAGCTCCCGTATTTCATCCTCCGAGAGCCTTGCCTCCTTTGGAACCCTTAGGAGGAAGCCGTTATCGTTTATCGCTATCCCGACGTTGCAACCCTTCCACATGCTTATCGCGTAGGCGAAGGCCCTGCTCAGGGCGTCGTTCGCGCGCCTCCCGATGAGGGTGTGGAAGAAGTACTCCCACGTCTTCTCCTTCTCGACCTCCTCAACCAGGACCGTCTCATCGTCCGGAACGGTGGAGTAGCGCGCCTGTTCGCGGAAGTAAGCTACAATTGCCCTCGCCGCCTTCTCGTCTATGCCGTACTTCCGCATGAGTCTCTTCACGGCGTCCCTTCTCCCGAGGAGGCCTTTAACCTCCCTCCTGAAGCGCTGGATGTCGAGGGCAAGGTCGAAGCTCAGCGGGAGCATCTCCGAGAACCAGGCCGGAATGGTGGGCTTCGCCCCCTCGCGCGGGATGACGTATATCTTGTTGCCCCTGCTCTTGACGAACTCGTAGGTTCTTCCAGCTAAAACGAAGATGTCCCCGGGCATCAGCCTCTCGGCGAACTCCTCCTCAACCGTTCCAATCATCTGCTTGTCCATCGTGTAAACCCTGATTTTGGCCTCATCCGGGATCGTTCCGGTGTTCATGTAGTATATCGCCCTCGTCATCTTGCCGCGCCTTCCGAAGCGGCCGTCTTCGAGCCATATCTTGGCGTAGACCTTCCTTTCCTCAAGCCCCTCGTACTCGCCGGCAAGGTACTTCAAAACGCTCATGAAGTCCTCGAAGGGGAGGTCGTGGTAGGGATAGGCCCTCCTAACGACGCGGTAGGCTTCATCGACCTCCCAGACCCTGTTGAGCGCCATGCCGAGGAGGTGCTGAACTAAGACGTCGAGCGGGTCCTTCGGGATTTTGACCCTGTCAAGCCTCCTGTTCCGGGCGTTGTGCGCTAAAACCGTAACCTCGACGAGGTCGTCGCGGTCGAGGGCAATGATGACACCCCTGCTAACCTCATGGAGCCTGTGGCCGGCCCTACCGATTCTCTGCAACGCGCGGTTGACGCTCTTCGGCGAACCGGTAAGGACGACCAGATCTATTGTACCAATGTCAATCCCCAACTCAAGGCTTGTCGAAGTGACAACCGCTTTAAGCTCGCCCCTCTTCAGCTTCTCCTCGACGTCAAGGCGAACCTCTCTGGAAAGGCTGGAGTGGTGGGCCTCTATTAAACCTTCGAACTCGGGATAGCGCTTCTTTAGATTGAAGGCGACTCTCTCGGCACCGCTCCTCGTGTTGGTGAAAATGAGCGTCGTTCTGTTCGCCCGTATAAGCTCCGCCAAGCGGGAGTATAGGGCGTCACTCAGAACGTTCGCCGGGGTGTATATGAGGTCTTCAACGACGCTCTCGACTTCTATCTTTGTCTCCTTCGCGAAGCTGACGTCAACGATGAGGCCTGGCCGCGGCTTTCCATCGTCCTCGAAGCCGAAGACGAACTTCGCAACCTCCTCGAGGGGGTGTATCGTCGCGCTCAGGCCTATCCTGACGAACTCATGCTCGGCCATCTCCGCCATCCTTTCGACGCTCAGAGCGAGATGCGTCCCGCGCTTGTTCTCGGCTAAGGCGTGAACTTCGTCGATGATGAGGTACTTCACCGTCTTCAGTCTCTCGCGGAACTTGGGGGCGTTTAAGGCGATGGCGAGGCTTTCTGGGGTCGTAATGAGGATGTGGGGCGGCTTCCTCACCATCTTGCTCTTCTGGTAGCTCGAGGTGTCGCTCGTCCTTATCCCGACGCGGATTTCGGGTAACTCGTAGCCGAGTTCCTTCGCCACTTCCTTAATCTCAGCCAGAGGACCCTCCAGGTTCCGCTTTATGTCGTTGTTGAGCGCTCGAAGGGGAGACACGTAGAGGACGTAGATTTTGTCCTCGAGCTTCCCCTCCTTTCCGAGGAGAATCAGCTCGTTTATCGCTGAGAGAAAAGCGGATAGGGTTTTTCCAGAACCGGTTGGGGATGAGATCAGCACGTTCTCTCCCCTGTGGATTTCCACCACCGCGTAGCGCTGGGGGGGTGTAAAGCTCCCAAACTTCTGCTTAAACCACTCCTTAACTGGCTCGCTGAGGATGGAGAATATCTCCTCGTCGCTGTATTCCCTCTCCGCCCGCCTTATCCTTTCCCCGCTCATCGCTCCATCGTCTTCTTTTCGGTTTTTAAACTATTCGGTTGACCTAACAAACTTTTTAAGTGGTGGACTGGAACTCAGACCGGTGAGAGAATGAACGAAAGGGAGAAGCTTGAGGAGGTCCTCCGGGAGTTCAACAGGTTCCACGGCAGTGAGGCGGAGGCGAGAATTTTGAAGATGGAGGGCGATGAGGTTATAATCGAGTTCGAGGGTTCGTTCTGCGCCACCTGCGGGCTTTACGACTACTTCGACGACATCAAGTGGGAGGCGATGGACTTCGGCCTTGAGCTTGAACCCCTTGAGGTTCTCGAGGCCGAGGAAGACGAGTTTGAGCACGGGCGCTACGTTGTGAGGTACAGGCTGGGGAGAAGACCGACGATTGGGATGGGCATCGCCGAAACGGGTAAGGGTTAAAAGTTCTTTCTCGGACCCAACCCCATGAACCCGCTCCTCCTTGTACTGCTCGTCATCTTCCTTTGGGACGGCTACTTCTTCTTCAATTACATAATTAGCCTTTTCGGGGATTACAGAACCGGGGAGTGGGAGCCGAAGGTGAGCATCCTCATCCCGGCTTACAACGAGGGCCAGAAGGTTTTAAGGGCGGTAAAATCGGCCCTTGGGCAGGACTACGCCGATTTGGAGGTCGTAGTAATCGACGACGGGAGCGAGGACGGGACCTTCAAAGCGGCATCCTCCGTAAGCGACCCGCGGCTGAGGGTCTACAGGGTGGAGCACGGGGGAAAGGCGAAAGCCCTCAACTTCGGCCTCTCAAAGTCCTCCGGCGAGGTTATCGTAACAACCGACGCGGACAGCGTCCTTGAGCGGGACGCGGTGAGAGAACTCGTGAGGCGCTTCTACTCCGATGAGATCGTGGCCGTCGGCGGACAGGTTCGGGTTATGGGTGGCTCTTTCCTCGAGAGGGCGCAGGATGCGGAGCATCTGAGGATCGCCATGTTCCGCAGGGCAAAGGAGCTTGAGGATCTGAGCCTCGCGCCGGGTCCAATAGCGGCCTTTTGGAGGGGTGCCCTTGAGCGAATCGGCGGCTTCGTGGAGGATGCCGTTGAAGACTACGCCACCACAAAG
>WAMH01000142.1 GCA_015522395.1 Thermococcus sp.
CGATGATGACACGTCAGCACGCTGAAACGTGATGAGAAAACCGGACTGAGGTGATTTTATGGACCGCTACGTTCTCCTTCTGAAGGCCCCGCGAGGCTACGACATCTCCCCCGTTAGAGAGGAGCTGAAGGAGTTCATCCGGGAAAGGCACCCCAAGCTGAAGGTAGAACTCCACAGATGCATCGGCCTGACAGCCGACCTCGTCATACTCTACCGCGGCGGGGTCGTCCTCATAAAGAGAAGGCACGAGCCTTTCAAGGACCACTACGCGCTTCCAGGCGGGTTCGTGGAGTACGGCGAAACGGTTGAGGAGGCGGCCATAAGGGAGGCAAAGGAGGAAACCGGCCTGGACGTCAAGCTCCTGAGGCTCGTTGGCGTTTACTCTGACCCCAACAGAGACCCGAGGGGACACACCGTGACGACGGCCTTTCTCGCGGCCGGCTTTGGGGAGCTGAAGGCGGGAGACGATGCCAAGGAGGTCGAGGTAATCCCGATTGACGAGGCATTCAACGTCAGGCTTGCATTCGATCATGAACGGATTCTCAGGGATGCACTGACGCTGAGATAGACCTAAAGCCGGAGCAGTCTCCACATGAAAAGCAGGAGCATCGCAGTGGCTAGGAGCATTCCGTAGACGTAGCCGGCGAGAAACCACAAGGCGGTTACCGAGCCAAGGACGAGACCGTTGAGGAGCATTATTAGAAACACCACGCCAAAGTCCGTCTCCGGAACCGAAAGATCTCCCTCGTTCCAGTAAACGAAGAGCACCGATACGGAGGATGTCAGGAGAGGAAGGACCAGAGCGGCTGGAAGCAGAACCAGAACGGAGGAATCCCATCTGGCCGCAACTAGAACAAGGCCAATCCCTGTTAACACCGGGACTATGTTCATCACGATGAGCTTGGAGCCCAGGAACTCGGGGAGGGTTAACGGTAGGGATCTGAGGAACTCAAACTCCGGGCCGTCTATCTTCAATACCGCGTCTATGCCCGTCGAGGCCATCCACGCCACTATGAGAAGAGTTGGGGCCAGGGCCCTCCCAGATATCCTGCCGGAGCTCAGAACACCGATCGCGCTTGGCAGGATAATGAAGAGGGGGAACAGGAGACCGACCATCAACGGCGTCTTTCTCGTAACGATCTTGAGGTCCTTAACCGCCAAAGCGAGCACGGGTTTACAAGTCTTTGCCCTGAACTCGGCGATGCCGGCACCGGAAGAGGCTCTCACCTCCATGGATTCCCAGAGCCGCCCAAGGAGGATCAGGTAGATGGGAATCAGAATCGCCAGATAAATCAGGAGCAGGAGGGACGAGCTCAAGGGTTCGACTATCGAGGCAACGGAGAAGGGATAGGCAACGGAGTACTTTGTGAAGAAGGGGAGGAGCTCCTCGTAGTGTTCGTTAACGTATACCTGGACGTAGTTTATCGCGTAGAAGATGCTAAGGAAGAGAAAGACCCCCACAACCCGCCCGGCAGTCTTGAGTTTCGAGAGCCTCCCCCTGGAACTCCTGAAGGTCGTGTAGATGAGCAGACCGAGGGTGTGTCCTAGAAAAGTACCTACAAGAACCCAGAGGAAGCTGAGGAAGCCGGGGATCGGGGCTCTGTAGATCATGGCCGCAGAAACGGGGAGCATGGCAACAACTGCAGGGACGTTATCGATGGCCAGCAGGGCGCTCAGGTACTTCGCCCCGGTTTTTATGGGAAGGGGTTTTAAGGGCTCAAAAATGCCCATGGAGATAACGTAAGACGCGTTGACGGTTGTGGTGTAGAGGGCCATCACAAAGGGAAGAAGCGCGTAGGTAGCCAGAAGGACCGCCGCCCTCTCCTCGTTCTTTGCATCCAGAATCGCGCCGGCCATCATGAAACCCAGGAAGAGAAAGATGAGGGACTGCGTGGCCACGCCCCTCCTTATGTCGCCGCTTCTCCTGAGCTGAGCCCTGAACTTCTCGGGATTGGAGGCGATCTGGGGGTTGTTCCTGAGCCGCCTGTAGTGGAGCTCCCGGTAAAGGACCCTGATTATCTCCCTCATGCTACCACCTAAAGGGCCTCCTTCAGCGCTCGAACTATGCCCAAAACCTCGTCTCTGCTCTCGGTAAGCTTGAGAAAGACGTCCTCAAGGCTCTCCTCGTGCGCAAGCTCCTTGAGCTGCTCGACGGTTCCCTCGGCTATCAGCCTGCCGTTGTAGATAACACCGATCCGGTCGCATATCATCTCGGCCAACACCAAAACGTGCGTCGAGAAGACTATGCTTTTCCCCTCCTCCCTGAAGTCCATCAGAAGCTCCCTCAGAATCCTCGCGCTCTTCGGGTCGAGTCCGTTCATTGACTCGTCCAGGATGAGAACGGCCGGGTCGTGGAGCATCGCGCTTATCAGCGAGACCTTCTGCCTGGTTCCGAAGCTGAGCGAGCCTATCATCTCGCCGAGGTACCCCTCGATGCCAAAGGCCCTCACGAGTGCATCAACCCTCTCCTGGAGCCTTTCCTCCGGGATTCTCCTCACACTCCCCACGAAGTTGAAAAACTCAACTGGAGTGAGGCTCTCGTACAGGGCGGGCGTTTCCGGCACGTAGCCGGTTATCTCCTTAACGCGCAGCGGGTTCTGTGAGACATCTATTCCCCCAACGACGACCCTTCCGGAGGTTGGAGGCAGAATTCCGGCGAGGATTTTCATCGTGGTGCTCTTCCCGCTTCCGTTTGGACCGAGGAGGCCGTATATCTCGCCGTCGTCAACGCGAAAGCTGATTCCATCGACGGCCACGGCGGGGCCGAA
>WAMH01000143.1 GCA_015522395.1 Thermococcus sp.
ACCTTGAGAAGTACATGAAAAAGCTCCGCGAGAGAAGGGACTACGTTTACAAACGCGTTCAGGAGATCCCCGGCATAAGCGCCCAGAAGCCGCAGGGAGCATTCTACATATTCCCGCGCATCGACGAGCGCTCGAAGTGGAAGAACGACTTTGACTTCGTCATGGCCGTCCTCCACGAGGCGCACGTGCTCTTCGTCCACGGCTCGGGCTTCGGTCGCGCCGGCGACTGGCACTTCAGGATAGTCTTCCTGCCGCCGGTTGAGGTTCTGGAGGATGCGATGGACAGGTTTGAAGCCTTTATGAGAAAGAGGCTCGCGGAGTGAGTCCGCTTCTTTCTCTTGTTGAGCCTTTAAAATCTTTTGCCACCCAAAGGGGGAGGGTCAGCCCCCGGAGACAACGGGGATTACCTCAACGTAGTCCCCATCGTTTACTCTGTCATCCTCAAGGGCCACTCTTCCGTTAACCCGTGCTATAGCGCTTTCCGTGTTGAAGCCGACCTCTCTAAGGATGTCCGCCACGGTCAGGCCTTTTCTCCACTCAATCTCCCTCTCGATGCTCCTTCCGAGAACCTTCACCTTTATCATGCTCACCACCGAAGGGAATACCCTCCTACCCTTATAAATTCCACCGGCCGATGCACCTGCACTCTTCCGAACCGGAAAATTCTCACCTCTTCGGTCACGGGATTTACCTGCACATGGTCGGCAAACTCAAAGAGGGGGCAGTCCAGCCAGCGTTCAAGCCCTTTATTCACATCGCCCCTTTGGGTTCACCGGAAGGAACGGAAAACCGGAATGCACCCGCTTTTTAACCTGAGCGGGCAAACGTTCAAAAGTTGTTAATGGATAAACCCCCGAAGATCCGCGTTCCCAGGAGGGAAAGCTACTTTCCACCGGCGTTTGTCTTACGTGTGCGTTGTGGAGCCGGGAGGGGGATTTGAACCCCCGTAAAGCGGATCTGCAGTCCACCGCCTCACCTCTAGGCTATCCCGGCTTTTGATCCAGAGAAGTTATGGCGCCGCGGAGGGGATTTGAACCCCTGTGGCCAACGGCCACCGGCTTAGCAGGCCGGCGCCCTACCAGGCTAGGCTACCGCGGCACTCGCCAGGTTATATGAGCCGGAGGGGGTTTTTAAGTTTTTTGGAGGTCTCGGGCAAACCATAAATACCTCCCTGCATACTTGCCTTTGATGAGCGCTCCGATTTTCAACTCAAAACTCTGCGCGATCTGCAAGGGAAGGAAGCTCCTCTGCGGCAGGCCAACCTGTCCTATACTCGAACGCTTCAGGGTAGCCCGTAGTGTTGAGCAGAAGCTGAACAAGCGCCACCTCTTCGGCTCCTCCCCGCCGAGCATATTCG
This sequence comes from Thermococcus sp., assembly GCA_015522395.1. Taxonomy (GTDB): domain Archaea; phylum Methanobacteriota_B; class Thermococci; order Thermococcales; family Thermococcaceae; genus Thermococcus. The sequence continues at coordinate 1,358 of WAMH01000143.1, forward strand.
TCGGCGAGTACGGCTATCCCAAGGTCAGAATCGGCCCCCTCGTTCCTCCCATTGAGGGAAAGACCGACTACCTTGACAACCCGCTCAAATGGGAGGACAAAACGATAAAGGACATCCTCTACTACCGCTCTCTCCTCGTCATGGGGGAAACTAGGGCGGATGTGAACGTGAGAAAGAGCGGCAGAATTCTGGGGGAGGTTCAGGAGCTTGCGATGAGCGTTAAGCCCGTTGACAGCGAGATTCTGCTTAAGAAAAAGCCCGTTCTCAAGGTTCTCCCGAGCGAGTTCGCGCCGCCCGTGGGGCCAAAGGCGGAACTGCTTGACTTCGAGCTGACAGAGAACCCGAAAATCCCCAGAAAAACTGACTACGTGGTGAGCGACGAGCTTAAGGCTGAATCTGCCATAACCCACCTTTACAACTGGGGCTTCGACGAGTACTACATCATAAGGCTCCTTTCTGCTGGCCTTCTCGGCGTGGACAAGAAGCTCGTCCCCACCAGGTGGAGTATAACGGCCGTCCAAGACACGATAGGAAAGAACCTGCGGCGCGAGATTCTCCACTACCCGCTCATCAACGACTACGAGGTCTACTTCTACCGCTTCATGGGCAACCGCTACGCCGTCCTGCTGATGCCCGAGAGCTACGCCTTCGAGCTTTTGGAGGTCTGGCTTAAGGGTTCGCTCTTCGGCGCTCCGGAACCCAACGTCATCCACGACTACGAGGACTTCAGGGGCAGAAAGGAATACGTCAAAGAAACCGCCGGTGCATATCACGCGGCCCGTCTGAGCGTCCTCGAAGCTCTGAGGGAGAGAAGGAGACAGGCCAGGGCGGTGGTCTTCCGCGAGGTCACTCCCGAGTACTACGCGCCAGTGGGAGTGTGGCAGATAAGGCTCGGTGTGAAGAAGGCACTGAGTAATCCGATAGGCCGCTTTGAGACCCTCAACGAGGCACTTGAGGCCATTCGGAGGCGCCTTGAGCATCCATTCGAGAAGTATCTCCAGAAGAGCTACATCCTCGGCCATCTCGCGAGGCAGAAGACGCTGGATGAATGGCTCGGAAGGAATATATACCGCCTCGGCGGAGAGAGGGCAGGTGGATGATGACCACTCCATCCCACTGAAGGGTGATGACTGCACGTCAGGCTGACACCGTTTAGGAGGTTCTACGATGAGAAAAAAGCTCGCCCTCATAAGCCTCGACGGCAATGGTGTCTATAACCTCAAGCACATGCCCTTCCTGAGCGAGTTAGCGGAGACCGGTGACTTCGCGGTCGTTGACTCGATTTTCCCGACGCTCACTGACTTAGTCCACACGAGCGTCATGACCGGCGTATGGCCGAAGGATCACGGCGTGGTCGAGAACGGCTACTACGACAGGCTGAGCGACAGGAAGGTCAACTTCTACGACTACGAGGTGGCTTTCAACCCGCACAGGGTCATAAAGGCGCCAACAATTGTGGATATCCTACGGAGTAGGGGCGTTAGAACCGCCGCCGTCAGCGGCTACACCATGCCGCCCTTCAGCGGGACCGATGTGAGGATCTTCCCGCCCTTCTTCGCGAGCGATAAGATGTACCGAGAGCATGGAAGGGACTGGAGGAAGGACGTCTGGGTTCTTAACTCAGCTCTCTACCTCTACGAAGAATGCAAGCCGGATTTGCTCCTCGTCCACTTCGCCTCGATCGATGGGATGCAGCACGACCACGGCCCTTTGAGCGAGGGCGCGCTTAAGGCAGTGGAAACCGTTGATACCGCCGTCAGAACCCTGTGGGAGCGCCTCAAAGACGAATACGCGTTTATAATCTTCGCCGACCACGGGCAGGAGGAGGTTCACACCTGGGTGAATCTGCGTGTTTACCTCAGGAAGAACGGGATTGAAACGCTCCGCGTCTCCTCTGGCGGAGGTGTCCATGTCTATTTAAGAGACCCGAACCAGAGTGAAGAGGCGTTTGAAATTCTGAGGAGGGCACCGGGTGTGGGGGAAGTCTTCTTCCGGGAGGAGCTACCCCATCTCGATAATCCAAACAGCGGCGAGCTGATAGTCTCGGCCAAGCCTGGATACTGGTTCTGCTCCCACAGGATGTGCAAGGGAATAAAGGGCGTGAGCCACTGGGTCAAGGGAATGCACGGATCGATGAACGAGCCGGTTGTGAAGGTCCCCCTGATACTGTGGGGCTTTGAAAGGGCAAACCTCGAAAATGCTTCACTCATGGACGTAGCGCCGACGGTTTTGAAGTTCTTCGGGATAGAAAAACCGGCCAACATGGTGGGGAGGAGTCTAATATAACAGGGGTTTGGCATGGGGCTAAACCTATGTCTTGACGATG
>WAMH01000144.1 GCA_015522395.1 Thermococcus sp.
AAGACGTTGAGGGAGTTCAAAAACGCCCGGAACTCCTCTGAATAGAGAGCGAGCAGTATCGCGCCCCCCGTCAACCCAAACGCAACGAGAAAGCCCAAAAGGCTGTGGTAGAGCGTCAGGAGGAGCGATTTGAGAACTAAGTCGTAGCCGGTCTTCGAGTAGAAGGATAGGGTTTCCCCTATACCGGGAATCAGCGTGGGGTACAGCCTCGCCAGGGCAACCCACGAGCCCACTGCAAAAAGAAAGAGGTAAAGCCAGCCGCGCTTCATTTTCAGCCCCTGTAGAAGATGTCAAGGTTTTCGGGATTCTCCTTCAGATAACCCCCGAGGTAGGCCAGGTGCCACTCGCTCTTTATCCCCCTGATTAGGTCGTCGTTGAGGCCACTAACGACTTCCGTCCGGGAGTAGAGCACGTCGAGGGTTTTTTCGTCGAGATGGTAGAGGTTTCCAAGGATTTCCTTTGTCTCCCCGGGGTGTTCCTTCCAGTAGCGAGCGCTCTCCAGCTGAGCCTTTATAAAGGCATCAACGAGTTCCCTGTGCTTTTCGAGGAAGTCCCCGCGAACGACCCAGACGAGCATGACGGGAGGACCGTTGACCAGTCCCCTTGCCTTCGCCTCGCTCCACAGCCCGGAAAAGGTCATTATCACGGTGTAGTTTTTGACTATGAGCTGGCTAACCATCGGCTCCCAGATGACGACTGCGTCAATGTCCTTCAGCGAGTCCTCGATTGAGCCTGGCGGGACGTTCACGACGGTGTAGTCGTCCGGCGTTATGTTGTAGAGCGCCTTCATGTAGGCCTGGAAGAGCTTGAACGTTCCCGACGCTACAACGGCCCCAATCTTCTTGCCCCTAAGTTTCTCAGGCTTCATCTTTTCCTTCCCGATTACCGCCTGGTTCTGAAGCATATCCACTGCCACGATCTTGATATCAACACCACTCTGAGCTAATTTCGCCGCCATCTCTGCTGGAATTACCGCGAAGTCGGTCTCGCCCTTCTCAAGGGCCGCTATGATGTCCGGCGTTTTGGCCAGACGGAGAACCTTAACGTGAAAGCCGTTCTCCTCGTCGAAGCCCTTGGCCTGCATTATGTCCAGCGTGCTTATTCCCCCAAGCAGGGTAGCCGCTCTCACCGTTGGGAGCTCAGCTGTGCTCGTTGTTTCTGTGGGCTTACTTAGACTGCTGCTTATGCACCCCGCGGTTAAAACGACAAGACCAACTATGAGCAACGCTAACAACTTCCTCATTCAACCACCTCCGAGCTTTATCAGGACGTCGGCTATCGCGGAGAGCGTGAGGATTAACCCAATGGGTATGTTGAGGTTGAAGGCCCTCGGAACGTTCTCAAGGTTTTTCCTCGCTAGATAGTTCTCGTAGAGGATTAGAGCGCTCGCAACGAGCCATCCGGCAACGTAAACCCATCCGAGGCCGTAAAGCGGAACCGCAAGGCCAAAGAGGACTATCGCAATCAGCTGGAATGCTAAAGCAATGTCAAGGGCCTTTTTAATCCCGAAGCGCGCGGGAATGCTCCCCACGTTGTGCTTTACATCAAACTCGTAGTCCATGAGCGCGTATATCGTGTCGAAGCCGGCAACCCAGAAGAGCACTCCAAAGAAGAACGCCCACGGAACCCTCAGAAGGGCCTCAAGCAGAGAAACGTTTCCAGCCACGGCTATTGTTCCACCAGCCACGGCCATCGCCAGGGTTAAGCCGAGGTGCAGATGGGGAAAGCTGTGCTTTCTCTTGCTCTGCGGATAGGCGAGGGCCAGAACCCATGGAATCGGGCTGAGCAGGGCCGTCCAGAAGTTCAGGAGAACGGCCGAGACAAAGTAAAGGACCGAACCAACGACAACGAGCCACCATGCGTCGCTGATTTTTATGGCTCCTTTAATCAGTGGCCTGTTCCACGTTCTTGGGTTCAGGCTGTCTATGTCTATGTCGGCTATGTTGTTGTAGGCCAAGGCGGCAGTTCTCAACCCGAGGAGGGCGAGGCTCATGAGGATTATCTCGGCCCAGGTAACGTGGAAACCGCTTAGGAATGCCCCCGCGTATGCATACGGCAGGCTGAAGAGAGTGTGCTCTATCCTGACGAGCCTCATCAGTGCGTGGAACCTGCTCGCCTTGCTGACTTCACCCGGATCGAAGGCCATCTCAACCACCCAGATACTTCCTGAAAAGCTCTTCGAGTCTCTCAACCACTCTGGGGTCCTCCTCAACTTCCTCAACGGTTCTTCCGTTCATCTCCAGCGGGAGCTTTCTCGTTGCATCTATTCCCAGCTTGCTTCCGAGCGGTGGGTTCGGAACCGCTGGATCGAGAGCGTCGGTGTGGGCGTTCGGGATTATTAAAACGTCCCTCTCAGGGTTTACGAAGGAAGCGATCGCCCAGATTACCTGGTTTATGTCGTGAGGATTGATGTCCTCGCTGACGACTATTATCACCTTGGTCAGCGCCATCTGGCCCGTTCCCCAGAGGGCGTTGAGGACTTTCTTGCCCTGGCCCGGATAGCGCTTCTTTATCGAGACTATAGCGACACCCTGAAAGACGCCGTACTCCGGGAAGTTTACGTCGACCACTTCGGGCAGAACCATCTTCATCAGCGGGAGGAAAATCCTCTCGATGGCCTTTCCGATTACCGCGTCTTCCAGCGGCGGTTTCCCGACTACAGAACCGTAGTAAATCGGGTCGTCGCGGTAGTACAAACGTTGGGCGTGGAAGACTGGATAGAGCTCGTTCCTCTCGCTCGGTTTGTCGTAGAAGCCGAAGTGGTCTCCAAACGGCCCCTCCTCGCTCAGCTCGTTAACGTCAACGTATCCCTCTATCACAGCTTCGGCATTGGCCGGAACGAGGACGCCGTTGGGCAGGCGGTAGAGTTCGAGCCCTTTTCCCCTCACGAAGCCTGCGAAGAGCAGCTTATCCATCGGATATGGGACGGGGGAGACTGCCGTTAGAAGAGTCCCTATGTCCGAGCCTATCGCTATCGCCACCGGCATCTTCCCGTCGTTCCTCTCAAGATAATCCCGCCAGGCCTGGCTTCCGCGCTTGTGTATCTGCCAGTGGATCACT
>WAMH01000145.1 GCA_015522395.1 Thermococcus sp.
AGCGGTGGGAACATGAAGGCGGTTGTGCTGGGTTCGGGTTCGTACAGCGGAACGCCGAAACCGCTCTGCAGCTGCGAGAACTGTTCAAGGGCGAGGATAAACCCCGCTCTGAGGAGAACGAGGTTTTCGTTCTACTTCGAGGGGATTCTCGTTGATCCAAGTCCCGACTTACACTACCATCTCGAGAGGCTGAACAAAAAAGTTGAGGGGGTCTTCATAACCCACGCCCACTTCGACCACATAGCCGGCTTTCCAGAGCTTCAGGTTTTCAAGGAACTGAATGTCTACTCCCATGGACAAGGCGTTGAGATGGCAAAGCGCTTGGCTTCGCTCTTCCTCGGAGGTGCCGCCCCCGAAAACAGGGAGTGGCGTTATCACAGGCTTCCGTTCAACGAGTGGGTCGAGCTTGATGGGATTAGAGTCTTCCACTTCAGGACGGTTCACCGCTCGATAGAGAACTCCGGCGGCTTCGTCTTCGAGCTGAAGGGAAAGAGGATAGCGGTAACGGGTGACACCGGGCCTGAGATACTGGGCGATAAAGATGCCCTCAGGGCGATGGAAGGAGCGGACCTTCTCGTGGCGGAGATGACGCACAGGGAGTCGATACCCGGAGTCCACCTAGGGGTTAGGGAGGCTATAGCGCTGGCAAGGAAGGTTGGGGCAGGATACACTGTCTTCGCCCACATAAGCCACAGCAACTATACCCACGAGGTTCTGGAAAAGAGGTTGAGGGAGGCAAAAATAGAGGGGGAAGTCGCGAGGGACTTCACGTGGATTGAGGTCTAGAGCTTCCCGTTCTCCTTCAGCCACTCTCCATAATTGACGAGGGCGTAGACAGCGTCAACGGCATCCTCGGTGGTCTCATAAACCGGAATGTCCTTCTGCTCGATGTTCCTGGCCATCTTGTGGGGGTAATCTCCACCGGGGGCGACGAAGACTATGGGCTTGCCGTAGGCCTTCATCCTCTCAATGGCATCGACGATTCCCTCGTCTATGGCGGGACTCTGGAAGAGCGTTATGACGACGAGGAGGTCGACGTTCTCATCCTCTAGGGCGTAGCGCATCGCTATTTCGTAGCGGCTCGATGGAGCATCTCCAATGACGTCGATGGGATTCTTGTAGCTCATGTGGTGCGGAAGCTTTCCTGCCACGATGTCCTTCTTGAAGCGCTCCCTGGTCTTCTCGCTAAGCTCGGCGAGCTTAAGGCCCCTCTCAAGCAGGCCGTCGCTCATCATAACGCCTGCACCGCCGCCGTTGGTAACTATAGCGACCCGGTCGCCCCTGGCCGGCTTCTGCATGGCCAGGGCCTTCGCGTAGTTGAAGAGCTGCCTCATCGTCTTTGCCTCTAAGACGCCGGTCTGCTCAAATGCCGCCTGGTAAATCCTGTATGCACCGGCGAGCGAACCGGTGTGGGAAGCTGCTGCCTTTGCACCGGCCTCGGTTCTTCCGCTCTTCAGGATGACGACGGGCTTTTTCAGCGTGACCTCTTTGGCAGTGTTGAAGAACTTCCTGCCGTCCTTAACGCCCTCGATGTAGCCCGTGATAACGCCGGTCTTCGGGTCGTCGCCGAGGTAGGCCATGAAGTCGCTCTCGTCCAAATCTGCCATGTTGCCGAGGCTGATGAACTTGCTCATGCCTATCTTCTCTCTGGCAGCCCAGTCGAGAATTGCAGCGCCAAATGCACCGCTCTGGCTCATGAAGGCGACCTTTCCGAAGGGAGGCCTGGCCTGTCTCTCCGGCGGGTTGAAGTTACAGTCGAAGCCGTTCTCGAGGTTCGTAACGCCGAGACAGTTCGGGCCGACAACGCGGATGCCCCACTTCTTGGCCCTTCTCACGAGTTCCTCCTCGAGGTCGGCCCTTCCGGCCTCCTTGAAGCCGGCGCTTATGACGACCGCGGCCTTAACGCCCTTCTTACCGCAGTCGTCTATAACATCTGGAACGAACTTGGCAGGAACCGCTATGACGGCGACGTCAATCTCGTCCGGTATCTCGTGGATGCTCTTGTAAACCAGGAACTTCTTTCCGTTGACCTCTATCTCGCCGCCCTTGACGTTGACGGCGTAAACCTTTCCGTCGTAGCGGAGCGTTATGGAGCGCATTATGGCGTTTCCAACTTTTCCGGGCACGTTTGATGCCCCAATGACAGCGACGCTCTTCGGGTAAAACAGGAAGTCCAGCTTTGGGGTCTCCATGGCAGCCACCTCCGAAGGTTTTTCGGGAGCACTTATTTAAGCCTTCC
>WAMH01000146.1 GCA_015522395.1 Thermococcus sp.
CCCCGCGTCTGGAAAAACCCCTGGGTTCCGAACGAGACTGGGGCATCGCCCATATTCCACTGGCGCGCCCTCGAGGTCTGGCTCTACATATTCTCCCGCGGGCTTAAGTACAACCCGCTCTACGAGGACCGGCTGGATAGAATAGGCTGTTTTCTCTGTCCCAGCGCTTCACTCGCCGAGATCTACACGCTGAAGGAGGAGAAGCCCGAGCTCTGGAGCAGGTGGGAGAACGAGCTTAAGCGCTGGAAGAAGCGCTTCGGTATGCCGGACGAGTGGATAACCTATGGCTTCTGGCGCTGGAAGAAGCTCAGCAGGGGAGAGAAGGCAATAGCTAGGGAGCTTGGCGTTAAAATTCCGGAGGAACGCTCCTGGGAGCCTGTCAAGTATTCGATAATGGAAACGGAAGATGGAGTCTTCACAGTTCGCTTCAATACCGTCGTGAACCTCGACAGGATTCGCGAGGTCGCACCGATCCTCGGGGAGGTCGAGGAAGGCGAAAACTACATAAGGGCCGGGAAGGTTACGTTTAGACCGGATGGAGCGTATACCGATGATTTCAACGAAGGGGTGCAGGCTTACTACCTCGTCAAGCGCGCCTACGAGTGCGTCGGCTGCGGCGTCTGCGTCGGCAAGTGCCCCGAGGGTGCGCTCAGCATAGATCCAAGGAGCAAGAAGATCGTCGTGAATCCAGAGCTATGCACCCACTGCCGGGAGTGTATGGACGTATGCCCGTTGCTGAAGATAAAAAACCCCGAGGAAGGAAGTCAGCTCTAGTTGGGTTAGCTTTCTTCCTCGTTCTGGGTCTTTCCATTCCCCACACGCACGCCCAGACCTATGATTACAGGATAAACGCCTACGCCGTTTACTTTGATGTGATCAGCCGGGACGACGTCAAGGAAACGATAGAGATGAGCATAACCTCCTACACCAACCTCACCCAGTACGTTATCTATACGGACTACCCGGTTTTAGCACCCAGAGCCTTCATGGAGCTCAACAACAGAACGTTTCCAATAAACGTGACCGTCACCGAGGTCCTGGGTGGAACGAATGCCGTTTACATGAACTTTCCCCCTCTGAAACCCGGGGAGAGTGCCAGGATACAGCTTACCTTCACGACGAAGGGTATGATCACCGAGAGCGATGGAAAGCAGCAGTTCACCTATTACATCAAGTTCAGCCATCCGGTTGGCCTCTTTCACGTTCAGCTTGTCGTTCCGAAGGGCTACGCCGTTCTCTCGCCCATAATTCCCTCCCCCGACAGGGTTGAGAGCTCGACCAATAGATTGCTCCTTGAGTGGACGCGCCAGAACGTAAACGCTGGCGAGGAGTTTTACTTCATAGTTGGCTTCTCGGGCGAGATAACGCCACCGCGACAGCCGTCGCCGTTCCTCTATGCGGGGCTCTTCATCGCCGGGCTCATCGTGGGGGGAGGCACCGTCTACGGTTACACCATCTATCGCGGCAGGAAACGGGAGGAAGAGCTCAGCCACCTCAGAACCGACGAAGAGAAAATACTGGCGATTCTGAAGGAGGGTCCCGTTCTCCAGAGCGAGTTAGCTGGAAAGCTGGGCGTTTCGAAGGCTAAAGTCAGCATAATTCTCCGCGAGATGGAGGGGAAGGGCCTCATAACCCGCGTCAAGGAAGGGAGGACATATCGTGTGTTCTTGAAGGAGCAATCCTAGTAGTAAAGTAGTAAGTTTTAAACAATGTATACTAAACGTACAATGTAACTCCCAATAGAAAACTTTAAATACCTATGTCTATTACATTATGGTGACCACCCAGTGGGGGGACGAATGCGACAAAAAATAGTATGGTTTATGGCCCTGTTGCTGGTTGGAGCCATGCTCCAAGGAGTGAGCGCCACCAGCTACGGCAAGCAAGGCGAGGTCCACACATACGCAGTTTCTGTGAACGGCCAGAAGATTCCAGTAACTGTGAGGAATGGAATGGTTCACATTCCCAACACACCGGGAATGGACAGGAAGGAGGTTTTCATGGCAGTTAACCGGTATTTCTCCCTCAGGCACCAACTTGCCTCTGGAGTATCTGTACCAACGGGTACGCTATCTACTATGAGTGAGAGCTTGACTCAATGGTATGGACCAGACTTCGACTATGAAGACAGGAAGATTTTCAGCATCCCTAACCAAGGTGATGTGTATATATCTGCATATGCATCACTAAACATCGAAAAGGATCAGCTCTTCGTAGTGACAGTAGGGGGTTACTCCTCAGCAGCCTGCTGGATTCAGCCGTACGATTACTGGTGGTCCCAGAGCTACCCATCAAAACAGGTGGAGCTCGATGTAACCATAAATTTGTGGGCATAAGTGTAAGCGTCTCTATACCACAAGGGAGTGTGGGTTTTAGTGGAAACTCAGACACAGCAACATATACCGGGGTGCTCTACAACACAGACAATATTGGAAGGGATTTCTCAGGAATCCAAGCAGCTTCAACTTATGGTATAACCAGAGTCGAAGATCATACCGCTGGTACCTTTTTGTTTGGTACTACATTCTACACTGAAGGGGCTAACGTTTACAAAGTAAGAGGAGGGGGCAACGTTTGAAAAGGAGGATCTTCTGGCCTCTGTTTTTTGTTCTTATTTTAATATTAACCACAGTATCAATAGGCTTGTACTACTACCCTGCTAGAGAAGGTTCAAACATAGCACCTGGCAAAACGGCCCTTTTGCATCCTTCCACTTTGAAGTGTGCACAGAAAGTAAACCTCAGAAACTGGCTCGGTGAGAGCTGGATAAACTATACCATCAAGAGACTTCATTTAGCCCAGCAGCCGGACGGAGGTTTTACGGAGATTGTGGATACAATAACCCCCACCTTAATCTCAACCTACTATTTTGTTGAGGCCCTCCACGCGGTTAACCGGACCCCCACTAATGTTAACCAAACGCTGGTATGGCTTCATAGGGAAGAAGCTTCGCTTATTAATCCCTCAAATTTATCCAATGATTACGCCTACGCTGGACAGGATAAGTTCAGCAACCTATACTACTTGGTCACGACGTTAAACACACTGAACTCTACCCCACGGAATTCGGATAAAATTATTGACTTTGTTCTGAGTACCCGGAAAAAGAATGGTGCGTTTGAGTATGACGGCGTGGATGTCACGGACAAGGCTGTTGAAATGTTGCACGCACTTGGATACAACATGAGTGGGTTGCATGATACCCGGGACTATCTCTTAGGGGAGTTTGAAAACACGACACCTCCCAAGGTATGGGATGAAGCTGGGACCATGAAATTCCTCCTACGGTTTAATACTCTAACCAAGGCTCTTGGATTGCTCCAAGTTGACTACACCTCCCTAGACATATATAAGAAGGATGTAATGTTTATCAAAGTAAATATCTCCAAAAGAGTTGATTCATTACTAAAATTCAACCCTCCCCTTTTCATGGTGGAACCATTGGCCGAATCTTTACATGTGACTCATACCATGACTCCCAGTGCCTCAGAGGAGATTTATAAATACGTGGTCTCTCTAAAACTTCCCGACGGGGGATTTAATCTATTTGGAAAAGATTACGGCGAGTTCCAGGGCACATACTATGCCGTCAAGACGATAGTTTTAACCGACCATACACCCGATGAAGACACCATAAGATTTATTGAAAACTGGGAAAGCCCCTTGGGAGGATTTGCGTTTCCCTTTCAGGGGCATGGGGGACCCGTATTAACATATATGGGGGTGTACGTGGCTGAAAAAATTGAAATGCCCCTCAACAGGACTGCAATAGCCAGATATCTATCTAATGCGCTATACAACAGATGGCCCTATTCCGATGATAATCCAGGTCCTTTATACTCAATCTATATGGCATACAGTACTTTAAACATCACTCTTAGTCCTTTGCAGAAGGATTATCTGAGAAATGAAACAGCTCGGTTAACAGAGCTGTATCTACGCAACAGAACGAACTCTTTATTGATGGACACAGGATGGATATCCCTTCTTCGTTTAGATCAGGTGACTGGAGTGAGGATTGGACGGGACACCAAAAAACAGCTTATTCGGAAGATCCTGTCCCAGAAGAATCCTGATGGAACATTTGGGCCCCCATCAAATAATACGATGCTGATCCTCTACAGGACAGAGAACGCGGTGCTGCTGCTTTATGCCTTGGGATACAATTACACAAACGAGACGACCGCCAACTTCATACTCAGAATGGAGCACGATGGGGGTTGGGGTGGCCCCGATCTTTACAATACTTACAGAGCTGTGAGTGTACTGGCCTATATGGGTTACTGCCCAAAAGACGTTCAGAGTTTGATAAGTTTCATTCACTCTCTGAGATACAGATATGGGGGCTTTTTGTTGTACAAAGGTGATAAAGGTCATGGCAGCTTACAGGATACATATTATGCCATTAGAACACTGGAGCTAGTTGGAGCCTCTTAATTTAATACTCTTTGGGGGCACCTTTATAAACGCCCTCTCTCTTTACACTCTGGTGAGAGAAATGGAAGAGTGGTTCACCTGTCCCGAGTGCGGTAGCGATGACGTTGAGGTCATCAAGGAGAGGGGGAGGGAGCTTACCCTTAAGTGCAACGAGTGCGGTAACGTCTGGCACGTTACGTTGCCAAAGCTCGTGAAGGTTCCCCTCATAGTCAGCAAGCACGAGAGGAGCTTCAAGACGGAAGTGGAACTCCCCGAGGGGGAAGAAATCAAAGTCGGCGACGTAGTCGAGACCGAGGATGATGAGGTCCGGATAACCGGAATAGAGCTTGAAGGCGACAGGCGCGTCGAGAAGGCCAGGATAGGGGAGATCAAAACCCTCTGGGGCGAGAGTCTGACCTATCCGAAGGTCATCAAGGTCTCTATCTACCTCCCGAAGGGCCTCACGCAGGCCTTCAAGGTTAAAGTGCCAAGGAACGAGGAGTTCGTGGTTGGAGAGGTCCTCGAGGTCGGTGGCTACACCTTCAAGGTCGAGAAAATAAAGACCGAGAGGAAGATGATTCATCACGGCAAGGCCAAGGCCGACGAGATCATTGCTCTGATGGGTCATGAGATACCGCGCGCGAGAGCCATAAGGGGCCTCGAAATATACCGGGGCTACGCGAAGGAGTCGAAGTGAAAATACTTCCGGCCTTCTCTTGTCCCACTGATCCCCGGAAAGAGGAGCCTGGGCCGCTGTAAATACTGTTCTCTCTGGTCTTTTCTGTTCAGATTTCGAACCTTTATTGGGCCTCTCTGATGCAAATCGTACTACACGCAAAAGTTATAAGAATCTTCTAAAAAATATCTCTTGGGTGGTGATATGATATCACTAGGCGTGAAACAGCTGGATGACATCATTGGGGGCGGGGTAGGGGAGGGCTCGAGTGTTGCCTTCGTTGGCTCCATTGAGTACGACAACGTCATTCTGATGCATCAGGCGGCCCATGAGGCGCTTAAAAAAGGAAGGAGGGTTCTCATCGTCGATTTCAGGCAGCCCCCTCCCAAGCTTCTGAAGGAGCTTGGAAACCACGGTGTGGACTACGGAGATTTCCTAGGGAAATCTCTTACGATACTGGACGGTTACTCAAACCTCTACGGGCACGGAAAGGGTGGAGAGAACGTTCTTCCCGATCCGCTTGATCTGGGCATAACCACTGCGATCATAAAGGAAGCCCTCCAGCGGGGCGAGTACGATATCCTAGTCATAGACGACGTTGCCTCGCAATATGTTCTCCAGTCCGATGCGAAGGGCTACGTGAAGGCCATCGTAAGGCTCGTTAGATCGACTAAATCCCTCGGGAAGACAGTCTTCGTCGCCGTTTGTGCCGACGTTTTTGAGGGATCCAGTCTGGCGGCGGTGCTGCTTCCCTTTGACTACGTCGTAGATGTTGCGGGGGGTGTGGTGGAAGTCAAGCGTTCACCCCAGCCTCTCAAGGTTGCCGAGCCAAAGTTCTCCTACGTGAGGAACCGGGAAGGTATACGCCTGAGAAAGGAGCTCTACCAGAGCGTTGAGGGGCTCAAGGCCCATCTCCAGCCTGGCGAAGGCGGAACCCTCTGGCTGAGGGCCCTGGTGGATCAGCGCGTTCAGGTGCGCGAGGAGGAAACGGAGAAGAGACTGATAGAGACCATTTACGACTTCTTGGGGCCTGATAGGGGGAGGGAGCTCTTATACGTGTGGGGTAGGAAGCAGTTCGTCGGCTACGGAGAGTACTCAAAGAGACACAGCACCGGCGTCAGGGAGGCCCTGGAGGATCTCTTCAAGTTCACTCTGGCCAGTGGTGGAGGAAAACTCGAGCTCGTTGAACTCTCCGATTCGCTGGTGGTGATAAGGGGCAAGAACCTGTTCCCCGGTGGTGAGGGCTACCATTATCCCCTTCATCCCAACTACGCCGGTTCATTTGCCCAGTTCCTGACGGAGTTCACGGGGAAACCCTGGGAAGGAGAAGAAACGAAGTGCGAGGCGATGGGCGCGGAGCACTGCGAGATCGTGCTGAGGAAGGTAGAATAGCGAAACCCTTTTAAATTATCCCCAAGAATACAGCACGCAAAACTCGATGAACGATGAGGATTTCGGAGGGATGAAGGATGGCTAAGCCAAGCTACGTCAAGTTTGAGGTTCCACAGGAGCTTGCCGAGAAGGCCCTTGAGGCAGTCGAGCTTGCCCGCGACACCGGAAGGATAAGAAAGGGAACGAACGAGACTACCAAGGCCGTTGAGAGGGGCCAGGCCAAGCTCGTTGTTATAGCCGAGGACGTTGATCCCGAGGAGATAGTTGCCCACCTCCCGCCGCTGTGCGAGGAGAAGGAGATACCGTACATATACGTCCCGAGCAAGAAGGAGCTCGGTGCTGCCGCCGGGCTTGAGGTTCCCTCAGCCAGCGTTGCCATAGTTGAGCCCGGCAAGGCCCGCGAGCTCGTTGAAGACATCGCGATGAAGGTCAGGGAGCTCATGAAGTGAGCTTCCTTTTCATCCTTCACGTTAATAGCTGGGAGGAGCTTTTACGAGGTGTGAGGTATGAGCGACGAAGGTTACCCCGCTGAGGTTATTGAGATCGTTGCAAGGGCCGGTGTCACCGGTGGCGTCACCCAGGTCAAAGTTCGCGTTCTCGAGGGACGCGACAAGGGTAGGGTCATCAGGAGGAACATCAAAGGCCCC
>WAMH01000147.1 GCA_015522395.1 Thermococcus sp.
AGTAAATCTGCCTCTTTACGCCATCGCCGTAGCGAACCGACCTGCTGACGATTTTATTCCCGTCGAGGAGGGAGCTCGCCTCTTTAACGAGGGCCAGCTTATCACCGATGTCAACGTCGGCAACGGGCTTCTTTGCCTCCAGCTCGGCCCTATCAAAGACGGGATCTCCAAGGTAAATCCGGGAGTTTCCCTTCGAGAGCTTCGCTATCTTCATAGCCGTCTCGATGGCCTTCTCGGCCCGCCCCATGTCGTTGGCACTGGAGAAGCCCCAGGCACCGTTGAACGCCCTCACCCCTATCCCAACCTCGGTGTTGAGGGACAACTCCTCAAGCTGACCGTTCTCCATCACCACCTGGGTGGCCCCCACCTCGGTTATCCTGATCTCATAGTACAACACCCCGTAACGTCTCGCCAGTGATTCAGCGGTTCTGATGATCCTCTCCATGAAACCCACCGATGCACATAAAAAGGAAGGGCTTTTATGGTTTCTCATGGAGAATCGATAGAGGGATGAACCACAAGGGTTTAAGTGTTGCCTATGAAGAGACGGGATGAGATACTGAACGCCATAAGGGCCGAGCCGGGGATAACCTTCAGGGGACTGGTCAGAAAGCTGGGCCTTGGGATAGGGGACCTCCAGTATCAGCTTCGAAAGCTGGAGGAGGAGGGAGAGGTTTTCTCCCGCAGGATGGGCAGGAGAAGATACCTCTTCCCGAGGGACTTTGAGGAGGAGGCCCAGAGGCTCCTGATAGCCATCTCAACGGACACAAGGAGAAAGATACTCCTGAAGCTCATCGAAGGCCCCACAGATCAGAAGGGACTGTCCGAGGCCCTTGGGGTGAGTCAGCCCACCGTAAGCTATCACATGAACGAACTGATGAAGCTCGGCATCGTCGAGGCCGAGAGGAGGGGACGGAACGTGGTTTACAGGCTCACCTGCGACCCGGAGACCCTCGTCAGAATGATAAGGGAGTACCGACCGGGTCTGCTTGAGAAGCTCGCCGACGGCCTGATAGACCTACTGGCCGGTGTGGGTGGTGAAGAAGATGATTGAGATGCTACTCGCGGTCGTAACGCTCATCCTGTCGCTACTCCTGGCCGGGATTTCATACGTGGCATACAAGAAGAGCCACCTCCGCCCGGCTCTCTACCTGCTGATAGCATTCCTGCTCTTCGCCCTAAAGAAGACCATAGATGCCCTGACGATGGCCCAGTGGATCAAGAGGGACGTCGGTGGGATAACAGCGGCGCTCGAGATGCTCGTCCTGTTCCTGCTCCTGCTGTCCTTCTGGAAGAGGTGAGTTCAACGGTTCAGATGCCCCTCCGCCGGCTAAGAAAAATGAACCAAAAACGCTTTATTGAACGCCGTTTTTTCTTATCCGGGGTGAGAGAGTGAAGAAACTGACCGTAGTGGCACTGATTCTGATGCTGGTTCTGCCCTTTACGGGATTCGCAGCGGCGCAGTGCCCGGCCGAGGGACACACGGTTGTGATGAAGGCTCCGGCGGTTTCAAAGACTGCCAACGGCCAGCTGGTTGGAGTCGTCACCGAGTTCGTAATAACCGTCGCCCCAGGAAGCGGTCACGTTTACATAGAGACGTGGCCGCTGGCGCAGGTGGACATGCAGGCCAGCGCCAGGCTTGCGGCGCAGGTGGCAGGGCAGGTCCTCGGGGTCAACATGAGCAAATACGACGTTTTCATACAGGTCAAGGCCAACGCGCCCATCATAGGCGGTCCCTCGGCAGGGGGGACCATGACGGTGGGGATAATAGCCGCCCTTGAGGGCTGGAAGATCAATCCAAAGGTCATGATGACGGGCATGATAAACCCCGATGGAACCATCGGGCCCGTCGGAGGGATACTTGAGAAGGCCTCCGCGGCCCACGAGGCGGGGGTTAAGCTCTTCCTGATTCCGGAAGGTCAAAGGATACAGTACGTTCAGGAGACCCAGAAGAAGGAGATAGGGGGCATAATCGAAATAAACAGCGAGACCAAGAGGGTCGACGTCGTAAAGTACGCCGAGGAGCGCTGGGGCCTCAAGGTCGTCGAGGTCAAGAACATCTACCAGGCGGTCTATTACTTCACAGGCCACAGAATACCCCAGCCGAGGGCACCGGCCTACGTCAAGATAGACACCTCCTTCCTCAAAGGGGACGCCATAACCGACTACCAAAACACCACGGAGTACTATGAGAAGGTCGTAAAGGCCCTGAAAAACAGCAACGTGGGATACGAGACGTACACGACCCTCATGGCCGCCCTCAACCAAGCGGAGAGCCTGCTCAACCAGTCAAGGGAGGACCTCAACAGCGGCATGTACTACACGGCCCTAAGCAGGGATTTCCAGGCGAGGATCATCATAAGGCACGTTGACTGGTACCTGAACACAAGCACGCAGGAGGACGTGCAGAAGCTTCTAAAGTACACGCAAGAGCAGATAAACCAGTCGGAGCAGTTCGTATCGGGGCTGAAGATAAGGGGCATAACCATGCTCCAGGCCGTCGCGGCTGCCCAGCAGAGGGTCGAGGAAGCGAAGAGCCTTCTCAACAGCGCCTGGAAGTACTACTACTCGGGCGACTACTGGGACGCCATCGGGGACGCCGCCTACGCCTACGAGAGGGCAAAGACGGCCGTCTTCTGGGCCAAGCTCGGCGAGAGGTTCGCGGGCGGAAGGGTCATAAGCAGGGAGACAGTTAAGACGACCGCTAGGGAGTACATAGACGAGTCCAGCCTCATAGTGGCCTACATAGAGTCGATGTACGGAAACGCCGCCGGCGACCTGCAGAGCAGCATACAGCAGGCAGAGCAGTACTACGAGGACGGCAAATACTCGGCGGCGCTCTTCACCGCAATGGAGGCGCGCGTTCAGGGACAGGTGTTCCTCGACACGCTCGGAATAACCAACACGACGGTTCTCTTTGACAAGCTGGCCCAGATGAAGACCGACGCGAGAACCGCCATAGGAATCGCCGAGGAGAAGGGGGTCAAGCCGATACTCGCGATGGCCTACTACGAGTTCGCCGAGAGCTACGAAAAGAGCGCCAGGGAGAAGGGCGACGTAAACGACCTCCAGACTGCCATGATATTCTACCAGTACGCAAGGGAAACGGCGGGACTGTTCCTCACCAGCCCGATGACGCCCTCCACCGCCCCGGCCAGCAACAGCACGGGGATACCGGAGATAGTCGTCCCCGGCGGTTCGAACGGCTCGACTTCGACCACCACGCCCGTTTCAGCGGGTACTGGTGAAACCGCGTGGGACCTGGTTGCGGCGGTTGCCATAGGTGCCTTCCTCATCGGCGCCCTGACAGGAAGGAAGCTCTGATGCCCCTTTCTTTCTTACACCAGTGCCCTGAGGAACTCAAGGTAGAGCCTCTTGACCCTTCTGACAGATGAAATGCTCACCCACTCGTCCGCGGAATGCCAGTTGGCCCCAATAGGGCCGTAGACGAGGGTTGGCTTGCCGAGGTAGGTTCCGAAGTAGTTGAAGTCCCCGACGCTTCTCCCGTAGATTATCCTTGGATCCTCTCCGAAGAGGGCCCTGTGAACGGAGCGGAAGGTGTTGACGAAGCGGTTGTTCTTCCTGACGGTGTAGGGAAGCATTTCCGGCGTGGGTCTCTCGAACCTGCTTATCTCAACGTTTCCCCTGAGTCCAAGCCTTCCCCAGAGGGCCAGCAGTTCGTCCCTCACCTTCTCCCAGTCCTCGCCGGGAACTATGTGGCGGTCGATGATGGCCATCGCCTCATCCGGAACGCTCAGCCCGTCGGCCGAACCCTCGATGTGAAGCGTGCAGTAAGAACCCCTGCCAAGCTTTCCGTGTCTTTTGAGACGTATCCCCCTGAGGTTTCCAACGAGCCTTCCGAGCTCTTCAACGGCATTTATTCCAAGGTCAGGCCTTGCCGCATGCGCCTTCTTTCCCTCAACCCCCACCTTCACGACGAACCTTCCCCTCGCGCCTAACATTAGGCTCTCGTTGGTCGGCTCAGCGACGAGGACCAGATCGGCTCCCTTCAGCTTTCCGCTCTGTATAAGCCCCCACGCACCACTTGAGTAGCCTTCTTCGTCGCTCACCGCCGTAAATATAACGTTCGGCCTCCTCTTCCTTGGAAGCTCCCCCAGCTCCACAAAGGCACACAGAAGGGCCGCGAGACCTGCCTTCATGTCCGCGCTCCCGAGACCGTAGAATCTGTCGCCGTCGAGTTCCCCGAGGGGATTTTTGCTCCAGTCCCCTGACGCCCTAACGGTGTCCATGTGACCGTTCAGAACCACCGTCGGTCCCTTCCCCGGGAGGTAGGCTATTACATCATCCCCAAATCCCCTAACAGATAGGGTCTCAACCTCAAGGCCCCTCTCGGTTAAAAAGTCCCGTATGAAAGCCGAGATCTTGCCCTCTTTCCCGGTGGGGGACTCGATGGAGACAAGCTCCCTGAGAAGTTCCACCTCCAAAGGAACCACCATATGGGAATGGAGGGGCCCCTTAAGTGGATTTCGGGTGCCGTGTGGTTCATCGAGCGTCGGGTACGTTGACGCAACATTTAAAAACCCTTGACAATACCCACCCCGGGTAAAATTCCGGGCGAAGGCGTCCGCCCTAAGTGCCCATTAGAGGGCTAATGACGCCTGTTCTCCCAGTCAGGAGGTGACGCCCTTGAACCCGGAAGGAAGGATAGTTATAGGTTTAGCTCAGGCTGTAGTCGTACTCCTGCTTTCACCACTGATAGTTGGGATACTCAAGAAGGCCGAGGCAAGGATAGAGTCGCGGAAGGGGATAAGCGTCTTCCAGCCATACTACGACCTGGCGAAGTTCTTCAGGAAGGAAACCCTGGTTCCTGAGGGGGCGAGTTCGTTCTTTGTCTTTGCCCCGTTCATAGCGTTCGGAGCGATGCTCACGCTGCCCTGGGTGCTTCCTATAATAGGAAACTTCCCGAGCTGGTTGGCTCCAACGGTGGACTTCTTTGGGGGAACGTTCATCTTCGGCTTAGCGGCGATGGTCTCGATACTCGCAACGGAAAGAACGGGAAGCTACTACACGGGCATAGGAGCCACGAGAGCGGTTAACTTCGGCGCCTTTGCCGAGCCGGTCCTCATAATGGTCTTCTTTGGCGTTGCCATCCTGACCGGCACAAACAACCCGTTCCTGATGAACCACAAGATAACTTCCGAGGGCTGGTACCTGAGTCCGACGCACATACTCATAGCATCGGCCTTCTTCATGCTACTACTCTTCGACACGGGAAAGCTGCCGATAGAGTCCCACGGAAGCAACGAGCTTGGCATGCTCGACCAGGGGAAGGGGCTTGAGTACACCGGCCCGCTCTACGCGCTCAACACATGGGCCGGCTACATGAAGTCCTTCATCCTCATGTCGGTCTTTCTCAACGTCTTCGCCGTTCCCTGGGGATTGGCAACGAGCGCTTCGCTATACGAGATCCTCAAGGGGACTTTCTGGCTCTTCGTCAAGATGCTCGGCCTGATAGGAGCCTTTGTTGTCGTTGAAGAAACCCTCGCGAAGATAAGGCTGTTCAGGATAATCGACTACCTCTCGGCCAGCTTCCTGCTAGCTATAATGGGCGTTATAAGCTTCCTCCTTGGGGGTGTCGTACCATGATGAGCGTTACAACCGAGATCATAAACATCCTCGGAGTTACAGCGTTGCTGATAGCGTTCCTCCTGCTGACGGAATCGTACATGCACTCGCTCATAAACCTCATAGCCCTTCAGTCCCTCCTCATAGCCGGAATCCTGGGAATCATCGGCTGGGAGAAGGCAAGCCCCGAGCTGGTAATCTTGGCAGGAATCACCGTGGCCTTCAGGACCCTGCTCATTCCATGGATACTCCAGAGGGACATAAGGAACGAGCGCATATGGCGCAACAGGGAGGTCAAAACAACGCACCACGCGATTGTCATCGGCCTAATCCTCGCGGTGACGGCTTACTTCCTCTACGTCCCGGTTTACAGGGTTACAGGAGACTGGAAAGGGGTCATAGCGTTCGTGCTCCTCTTCCTCAGCATGCTCGTCATCGTCGGAAGGAGGAACGCGATGGCCCAGATAATAGGATACATAAGCGAGGAGAATTCGCTCCTCTACCTCGCGGCGATGATGACCTCAATGCCCCTAATACTAGAGTTCGGAATTCTGCTCGACATGATAGCCTTCGTTCTGCTCGCGGTCATCCTCGGGGCGGAGAAGCGCTACGGGCCGGTTGAGGTTGAGGAACTGGTGGGGTGATACCATGGAAGCAGTGATTTACCTCCTCTTACTGCCCCTCATTGCCTCCCTCCTCTCACTGGCAGGCGAGAAGTGGGGAAAAGCTCTCACACCCGCCTTCGCATTCGCAACGGCCATCCTATCAACCATGATGCTCTACGGCGGAAAGACCGTCTCGACCCAGAGTTTCTACGCGGACTGGTACTCCCTCGTAATCGCGGGCATAGTCTCCTGGGTCTACTTCTTCGCCTCACTCGCCTCGCTCTACTACACCGAGGGAATAGAGAGGCCCTTCTTCGACCTCCGCTACTACTGGAGCTTCCTCTCGCTCTTTGCACTCACGATGAACTTCACTGCAATAGTTTCAAACCTCGGCTGGATGTGGATTGGACTGGAAGCTACCACCGTTGTCAGCGCACTGCTCATCCTCACCGAGGGGGAGAAGAGAAACGTCGAGGGAGCATGGAGGTACATGATAGTGGCCTCTGCAGGACTTGGAATAGCCTTCCTCTCGGTTATCTTGGCTTACGCTTCCTCGGGAG
>WAMH01000148.1 GCA_015522395.1 Thermococcus sp.
AGTTTAACTTCATCTTTGTCAAGTCCATACAGTTTCTTTAAAATTCTCAATTCTTTTTCGTATCTTGAAGTGAGGCTTCTAACCTTTTTCCAGTCGACAAAGTACTCGTAAGTCTTGTTAGTGGGAAGGAGAGTGTTCATGAAGTCTTCAAAGTACTCGTCAAAAGTGGAATATCCAATTTCTCGGTATTTCACCATGATTACCACCATTTTATACTCTCTTTGAATTCTTTCACTTTCTCCCCTTTATCAGGTTTTCTAAACACAAATAGATGTTCATGAGCAATCAGGTAAAAGTCTCTCTTCCGCGTTTTCCATGGTTCTGTGCCCCTCATATTGTGCTGGATTTTGATTATATCCTCCTTTAACACAAAACCAGCTTCCAGAAACACCTTCATTACCCTGAATGCCATAGGAACATAATGCCTATGGCGCCTCGTGTCTCCCATTAAAATTGCCGCATATTTGCCTGGTTTGAGCACTCTATAGAATTCCTGTGCAACTTTTTTCATCTCTGAAACAAACTCATCTACTGATTTAACATTTGAGAGATCTCCCTCTACAGAGGAGCTTGTTCTTTTTGTGTATCCAATTATGTTGGCATATGGGGGGTGGGTAGCTATCAGATCTACGCTTTCGTCTTCAAGTTTGTCCAAGTTCCTTGCATCGCCATGGTAAAGATGAATTTCCGGTTCCACCCACTCTACGTTCTCTCGTATCCCAAGATACGAAGTTAGCGTTGTTTGCTCTGCCTTGCAAGGATCATACTCAAAGTTCAGTCTATCCCACGCGACCATTATGGCCTCATAATTTATGTCAACCCCAAACCCATGTCTTCCGAGAAGTTTACACTCTATAAGCGTTGTTCCGCTTCCGAGAAATGGATCCAAAACGATGTCTCCTGGTTTTGTATACTGCATTATTAAGTTCCGGGGGACTTGAGGTGCCCAATTACCACGGTATTTTGCATTCGCATAGTGAGTTGCCCATCTACCCCGATCCGGAAAACTCCACACCGTTGTTGTTTCAGGTCTGAAGTTTTGAGGCTGAAATGTTTTGATGGGTATCGGCTTTCCAATTTCTATTTTTTGCCCCCCAATTACGACGTGATCGTGCTTTTTTATGAAATCCAAATACTCACTGAACGGAACTTCTCTCATAACTCATCCTCCAATCAATTGGGGACAACATTAATAACACTTATCCCCAACTGGTCCTCAATGATAGAGCCGATAAAAGACGACTTCGTCAAGCACTACCGCCTCGAATACAACCGCGAGGCCCTTGAGGGGGTTAGGGATAAGATAGGGGAGAAAGCCCACTCTCGCCTTCGGGACCTTTTAGAGTACCGCCTGACCGGAAAGGAATTCGACCGTTCTCCAACGGACGTAAAAATAGCCCTCGCCTTCTCTGCCGGCTCGGACAGCACCGCCTCGCTGAAAATCCTCCGCTGGGCTGGCTTTGACGTCGTTCCAATAACCGCGAGGCTACCACAGATGAGGCCGGAGGAGATAGGGAGGGCGAGCAGAGAGGGCGCGGTTTTCGTCGAGATTCAAGGATACGGCGACGAAATGAAGGAGCTGATGGAAAAGAGGGCGCCGATATGCGGACGGTGCCACTCGATGGTTATGAACGCGGTGGAGGAGAAGGCCATTGAGCTGGGCGTTGGGATTCTCGCGACCGGCGATCTGCTCAGCTCGGGGCTGATATCGGTTTACCCCAAGGGAGAACTCGTAATCCTCAACCTTCCGGCATTTTTGGCTCTCGACAAGGGGGAGGTTGTAGAGATAATCGGGGGACACTACGATTTCAGCTTCGGCTGCCGCCTGTGGAAGCTGGCGGCACGGAGCAATCCTCCAATAAAGCGCTACGGCATTCAGCGAGTCCTTAGGGAGACGAGGGCGAGGGCGCTCAGGCCGGAGATGGCGGTTAAGCTGATAGAGGACATTCTATTGTCTTAGTTACTCACTTCTGCCCCAAAAGGTTTAAATTTGTCTTTTCCAACTCCGGCCGGGTGGTGATTATGGTCACGAAGGAAGATGTTGAGAAGATCGTTAAAGGTGTTGTGGACGAGAAGTTCATCAAATCCATCGAGGTGGACGAGAGGGGCAACGTGACGGTGACCCTCGCGAGGGACACACCGGACATAGACAACGTCCTAATAAAGCTCCACTCCGAGATCGGAAAGCTCGATGGGGTTGGGCTGATAACCATAAACCGCGAGCGCGAGGAGAAAACCAGCGAGGGCGAGAACGTCCAGCTCACAGAGGAGATGATATGGGAGAAGCTCAAGGAGGTCATCGATCCTGAGATAGGCATCGACGTGGTCAACCTCGGCCTCATATACGAGCTGAAGCTGAGGCCTGACAACACCGTCTATGTCAAGATGACGATGACAACGCCGGGCTGCCCGATGACCATGTGGATTCTCAGGGCTGTAGAGGACAAGATACTCGAAATTCCAGGTGTTAAGGACGCGGAAATAGAGCTCACCTTTGACCCGCCGTGGACACCCGACAGAGTGAGCGAGGAATACAAAAAGAAACTGGGTCTTTACTGACCCCATCTGAATTTTGTTATCCATTGGAGATTCGTTTGGTTCTTCGTTCCACTGTTTTTGGCTTCCGGCGCCGTTTCTACCGTCGAAAACTTTATATTCCCACCGGCTTCATCTAAAAGCGGTGATGTTCCATGGCGTGGAAGGTTTGGGTTGACCAGGACGTTTGCATTGGAGACGCTATCTGTGCAAGCCTCTGCCCGGACGTCTTCGAGATGGGAGACGACGGTAAGAGCCACCCGATAGTCGAGGTTATCGAGGACGAGAACCTCTACAACTGTGCCCAGGAAGCCGCTGAGGCCTGCCCGGTCAGCTGCATCCACATTGAGGAGGCCTGAAGCCTCTCTTTTTCCTTCTCATTGATTGCCCTTTTCTGGAGTTCTCTGCCTCCCAATGGACCTGTTGGCTTGCTTTTCGTCGTTTCTTGGTAGAGAAAAAGGAAACCCAGAAGAGAAATCAATCGAGCGTCAGGTTGAACCTCTCCGCCTGCTCCAGCACGTACTCCCGTATTTCCCTTGCCCTCGGAAGTTCTCCAACGATTTCTCCGTTCTCTATGAGCGGTTTGAGGAGCGGCTCGACCTTCGCCCCGCAGACCGGGCAGCGTTCGAGCGTTTTATTCGCTGGAACGCGGTGGTGGTGGCCGTTCTCGCAGCGGTATATCTGCTTCCTCCCACTGAGCTTCCCGCGCTTGGTGACCGGCTTCCCCTCAACCTCCACTATGTCGAGGGAGAAATCAACCGGCTTTGCACTCGCTATTGCCGAGCCAACACCGAAGGAATCGGCGATATCTGCTATCTCCGCTATGCTCCCCTCATCGAGGCCACCACTGACGAGTATCTTAACCCGGTCGTAGCCCCTCAGATTAAGCTCCCAGCGGACCTCCTCTATTATTCTCCTGAAGTTGCCCCTCCTCGAGCTTGGCGTGTCCAGCCTTACCGCGTTGAGCCTCTCGCCGAGGGCTTCAGCGGCCATCAGCGCCTCGAACTTCTCGTCGCAGAAGGTGTCAACCAGAGCGGTCCTCGGAACCTCCGGCGGCATTACCTCGTCGTAGTACTTCCAGGCCTTCACTTGGTCGCCGACGGTTATTATGAGTGCATGCGGCATCGTGCCAATAGCTTTTTCGCCGATCATCTCGGCCCCCAGAACACCGGAGACGCCGTCGCAGCCGCCTATGAAGGCCGAGCGGTCTATCATAGGAGCGATGGCAGGGTGCATGTGTCTTATCCCGAAGGAGTACACCGGCTTGAAGTTGGCCGCTATCTTTGTTCTCAGGGCGGCCGTCGCTATTCCGCTCGCCTGGCTGAGCATTCCAAGTAAAGCGGTCTCATATATCCCGAACTCCTCATAAAAGCCTTCTATCTGGAGGACCGGCTCGTAGGGGTGGAAGATTGTACCTTCGGGCATCGCGTAGACGTTGACGGGAAGTCCCTCGAGAAGCTTGGCGACCTCCTCTATTCCGGCCAGAACTCCCCATTTCCAGCCGTGGGGGAGGCTTGTTGTAGTCACGTCGGCGAAGACCCTCTTGTGGACGCCCTTTTCCTCCAGGATTTTCTTCGTCCTGATGAAGTAGACGTCTGTCGTTTTTCCCGCCCGTATATCATCCTCGTGGGCGATGTAGAAGTCGCGCATTTTCATCACCGGGGTTTATTGTACTCCTAAATTTAAAGGGTTTCTGGGCAAATGATACTACAACTCTAATGGTGTTGATGGATTAATCTATAATAGATCAAAATGTTTAAATATAAAAAGTTCAAACTACAGAATGTGGTCGCATGCTCCCCCGAAAACTTCCCCCTCTCCTCTGAATAGCGATGGTATTTGCGGCCGGCTGCATAGGTGCTCACGGCCATAAGAATACGCCAACCGTCTCACTGAGGCCCGTTGCGTGTCCAGCTGGGGAAAATCTGACTCTCGTTAACAATGCACACAATGTAACGCTTAAAGATCCCTCCTACAGGCTCGCCGTGAATCTCATGAAGGACGAGCTCGAAGAGGCCAAGGCCCTTTATCGTGTCGCGGCATCCAAAAAGGAGAATGAGAACGTCTTAAGGTCGCTGTCCAACATTTCCCGCTTATTCCTCGGCGATTCCACGGTTATAAACGAAACGACAATCCGGATCGGCAACGCGACCTACGATTACGTTGTCCTCTCTGTTTATGACTACAAAGATCCACACTGCGAGGGGGACGTAAAGTTCTCGCCCGATATTGTCAAGGTGAACGACGTAACGGTCAGGTTAATCCCCTCCAACTGGACGAGGGGAACGGCGACCTACAGCGGGATACCCTACAGCACTTACGCAGTGGAAATCGGGAACGAGACCTGTACGGCAGGTTTCACCGAGCTTTCCACCCTTACCGCACCTTACCTCACGGCGGGCGACTACCTCCTCTTCATCAATGGCGGGAAAGACCAGCTCTGCAGGATGCAGATTCTGTACACGGTGCACTTCGGATTCTTTAAGAGAGGCACCGAGGAAGGAAAGGAAGCGTCGCTCCTGCTTGTGAAGAGGGAATGAACTCGGCTCCCCGGCGAATAAGGGTCGACGGAGGGTTCCTGTCAACCTGATCCAAAGGGCTTATAGTCTCCTTCTTCCCAGGAGAACGCCGATCGCCAGTCCTATTCCAACCTCCACCAGTGCCACGATTAAGTTGTTCGCTGACCCATGAGCCCGGTGGGGTTCCTCCCGGCAGGACGGAATTGTGAAGGTTCAAACGCTTCCGTTCATCTCCGGGCTTGGGAACCGGAATTGGAGGAGTGGAAGGGCCAGCGTCGTGTTGTTCCGAAGGTCGTACCTGAAGATGACGTACTCAGGCTTCCTCGAGGGGTTTATCGAGTCCGAGATCACCTTCGGTTTCCCGTTCCCCCTCTCGTGAACGACGACGTACCTCATGCGGCCCTTTTCAGGGAACATGACGATTTTGAGATCTGCCGGGTAGACGTAAACCGCCTCTGGGTTGTCGATCGGGAAGCAGTAGTCCTCCCCCATCTTTCCCTTCGTGCAGTTTATGAGCCTCTGCGATGCCATGGTGATCGAAGTCAGGTTCCCGAGGAGCTTCGTTATTTCCCCTGCTGGAATCCTCCATGAGTAATCGGCCCAGCTGGCGCCGTGAGCAGGATCAACGTAGCTCACGGTGAAGTTCGCCAGGAAAGAGCCTCCATTCCTCACTGCTTCGG
>WAMH01000149.1 GCA_015522395.1 Thermococcus sp.
ATGAATAAAGGGGAGAAATCAGTCCTCGACGCGAGGCGCGAGGAGGAACACGAGCCTGCCCTCGTCCCTTATGTAGTACTCCATCTGGAGCGGCATCTCGTTGCCGAAGCGGATGGTCACCTCGTCCGCCTTACCGATGCCCTTGAGCATGTCCGCGAGGTAGCTTATTCCGTAGGCACTCTTGGTCTCCTCTTCCACCTCAAGGTCGAGTAAACCTTCGTCCTCAAGGGTGAGCTTTATCTCGACCTCGTTGGTCTCGCCCTCGGCCTTCATGACGAACTCGTTTTCGGTCGCTATGAACTTCATCGCGTCGCTGACGAGGGAGGCATCCTTGACGGCCTCCTTGAGAACCTCACCGAGGAGGACGACTTTGGCGGTGAACGGAAGCTCGGGGAGATCAAGTTCAAGCTCCTCGACCTCTATGAGCGGAAGGCGGAAGGTTCTCTTGGCGGTGCCCTCGAAGGTTATCTCGAGGAAGTTGTCGTCGCCCTTCCGGAGGATGAGCGTGTCCTTGCTCTTCCCGCGCTTGAGGACCTTCTTAAAGTGATCCATGTTGACGCCTATGGTTTCCTCTTCCTCGACCTCGTATTTGGAGAATATCCCCTCCGGAAGGTTGAGGTCTATTAGAACGACCCTGCTGGGGTCCATGGCGCGCATGCTTATCCCTTCCTCGGTCACTTTAAAAGCCGCCTCGTCGATCAGGTTGCTCGCGGTGGCAATAAGGTCCGCAAAGTCCTTGGCCCCATCAAAAACTATCTCGAACGGCATTTTTACCCCTCCTCAAGTATGTTGAGCATCATCCTAACCCTCTCTTTCCCGCGGAATAAATAAGCTTTTCCGTTGTCCGTTTCCGGGATCCTCCGGTAAGCCTCATCAAGTTCCTTTAGGGCCTTCTTAGCGAGCCTCCGAAGCGTTTCGAGTTTCAGCTCTTCCTCGTTCACTCGTAGGACCTCCAGACGTAGCCGCACTCCTTGCACTTGTAGAATATCGTGCTAGGTTCATCTCCAGCCCTGGTTTGCATCTCCCACCAGTATGCCTCAACAACCTTGCCGCATTTGGGACAGTAAACTTTGGTGGTCGGCAGGGTATCTAGGTCTTGCTCAACCACTATAACGCCCTCGTCGGGCTTGTGCTCAACCTTCTGGGTGATCTTCGTCTTCTCCCTGTCCTTCTCCTCGTCGAAGGGCTCCTCGTAACCGCAGACACGGCAGACCCACACCTTTCTTTTCCTGTCCGGGAGCATGAGGTTACCACACTTCGGGCAGAACTTCATTTTTCCTCACCCCTTTAGCCGAGGGCTGGGTATGTTGGAAGGGGATAAAAAGTTTTGCCAGAGGGCAGTTAGTTTCCGATCTCAAACTCAGCCCACTGCGGACCACAGATACCATCGAAGCATACCCTCTTCTCTATCCTGTAGGTTCCTGGCTTCAGATTGAGCCGTGAGAGATCTATCCTCTGGCTCCACGAGGAGTGCGGTTTTACCTCGACCACAACCTGGGGAAAGGCGATGTCCAGCTTTACCTTCATCCACCTACCGTTCTCACGGCGGTAGAGCCTGAACCCGTAGCCCGTTGTTAGCGTTGAGTTGTTATCGTTGGTTATCGTCAGCTTTAGGGTGCCGTTCATTGGATAGACTTGCCCGTCAAGTTGAACGACACCGTGTCCAGACACCACGATAGGACCGAGGGTCTCGTTTAGGTTAGTAGTGTTTCCTCCAGAGCTCGAACCAATCCCGTGGTGCGGTGCGAGGAGATAACCGACCGGGAGCAACAGGGCTATCAGCAGAATCGATATTAACATCCTCAAGCGGCCCACCTCTGGAGAGTGCTCGCGGAACCTTTTAACCCTTCCTAGGGCTTCAAAAAGGATTGAAATGAAAAGGAAAAGTCACTCCCTGAGCGGGAGTCCGTGGTCGAAGGAGTAGTATACCTTCTGGAACTCGGCGCGGAAGCCGTAGACGTCCCTCTTAACCTTCTTCGGGTCCTCCTTATCCAGGAGCACGCGCTTCATGAAGTGCGCTATCTCCTTCATGTCGTCCTCCATCATTCCAACCCTGGTCATCTCCTGGACACCTATGCGCAATCCACTGGGGGTGTTGACCTTCTCAAGCGGGTCCCACGGGAGGAGGTTCTTGTTGAGGATTATGCCGGCCTCCTCGAGGAGCGGGGCGGCCCAGCCTCCAGCCGCTTCATGCAGGTCGCTGACATCGACGATGACCTGGTGGCTCTCGGTGTAGCCCTTGTCCTCACCGATGACCTTGAAGCCCTCCTCAGCGAGAGCCTCGGCGAGGGCCTTCGCGTTCTTGACTATCTGGGCCGCGTACTTCTCGCCGTACTCGAGCATCTCTGCCGCGGTAATCGTCTTTCCGGCCATGTGGTGGAGGTGGTGGTTGCTGAGCACTCCTGGGAAGATGGCCCACTGGAGCTTGGCTATCTCCTCGGTCTCACCGAAGCGCTTGTAGATTATGACGCCGCCCTGCGGGCCGGGGAAGGTCTTGTGGGTCGAGGCGGTGATTATATCAGCTCCCTCGCGGAGCGGGTCCTGGAACTGCTTTCCAGCTATAAGACCCAGGACGTGGGCGCCGTCGAACATGACGTACGCTCCAACCTCCTTGGCGACCGGGGCAAGCTCCCTGACCGGATGCGGGAACGGGAAGAGGGAACCGCCGAAGACGACTATCTTCGGTTCAACCTCGCGGATGAGCTTCTCTGCCTTGTCGACGTCGATGTTGAACTCCTCGTTGTCGAAGGGCCAGGTGTGGACCTCAAGGCCGCGCATTCCAGCGGCACCGAAAGGCATATGGCTTATGTGACCGCCGTGGCTGGTGTGGAGAACTATTGCCTTGTCTCCCGGCTGGGTTAGACCAAAGAAGACCGCCTGGTTGGCGTTGGTTCCGGAGATGGGCCTCAAATCGGCGAAGTCGCTCCTGAAGAGCTTGGTGAAGAGGTCAACGCCTATAAGCTCGACCTCGTCGACGTACTTGCAGCCCTGGTAGTAGCGCTGCCTCGGCCAGCCCTCGGCGTATTTGTGCATGAAACCGCTGGCAACTGCCCTCGTAACACTCGGAGAAGTCACGTTTTCGCTCGCTATGAGGTTTATCGTGTGCTTCCTCCAGTTCTCGTGGTCCTCAATAAACTCCAGAACCTTATCGCGGTATTCCCTATATTCGGCCATCGCAAACACCTCGATGGGGATTTGAACGCCGGGAATATAAATCTTACCGAAGGTGTTCACGTGTCCAAAAGTGTTCATCAGTTTGGGGTAGCCTGGGAAAAGAAAAGAAGGCTCAGCGCCTCCTGAGCCGGTAGGCGAGCCACATGAGTATCGGCAGCACGATGAAGGCCAGCATGTCCCCGGTGTCGCCGGCAAAGGCCAAAACATCGGCGAAGTTTCTGACACCGGCGAAGTAAACTATCGCGGGAGGGATCACCGTCAGCGCCCACGCGTATGGCCTCCTCATCCTCACGAACTCCTCGCTGTTGCTCTGCTGTGCCAGGGCTATGCCTATGTAGCTCGTCGTTATCGCGAGCAGGGGGATAAGGTTGCCGACGACGTTGCCGAGCTTTCCGTAGAGGAGCTGAAGCCCCTGGGTCGCTATCTGCGGTGTGTCCCTTCCGAAGACAAGCAGGAATGCCGCCATGAAGACCGCGTATATCGCCGTCGGGATCAGGAAAGCCAGCACGACGACCTTTTTCGTCTCCTCGTAGCTTCCGAGGCCTTTGTAGACGTCGGGGATGACCGTGTGACAGCCGAGGGCGAAGATGGCAACGCCCGTTATGCTGAGCAACCCGCTCCAGTCTACGTAGAGACCGTTGGAGAGCTTCGCGTGGGGCGCGAGCATCAGGGTGACGCCGACGAAGAGGGCGAGCATTATGTAGCTCATTATCAGCTCGGTCTTTCCGCTTGCTTCAAGTCCATGGTAGACGACTATCGAAGCTAGGACCCAGAATATCGCAGCCCCGAGGGTATCGCTTATCCCGAAGAGGCTCTGGAACACGCTTCCCATGCCCGCTATGTATGCCAGAAGCGCGCCGAAGCTCATTATGAAGATGCTCGCGTACATGAACCAGCCGCCGGCCTTTCCAAGGGTTCTGCTCGCGGCTGTACTCATCTGGGCACCGTTCATGGCGGCGCTGAGCCTCAGGACAATAAATGCCGTTCCGAGCATGAGGAACATCACGCCAACGAGGACGCCCAAGGCCGGGATGAGGCCGACCTTGCTGGCCGCGTAGGGGAGGCCCAAGACCCCGGCACCTATCTGCGTTCCCACGAGTATCGCGAGGGCCTCTCCCCGGGTGATGTGCCTCTTCTCAACCCTTATCGTGCTCGTCCTGAGGGCAGCGGCACATTTTCTTCGTCTCACGAGCTGGAGAAGGGTCGCCCTGCGCCTGAGCTTTTTCCGTCTCGCCAGCGCCATTCTCTCGGCGTAGTAGCGGCCGTGTGAAGCGGTGACCTTGCTCTTTGGGGTGCCGTCGGTAATCGGCATGATCTCACCTCAATAAATGTGTGCATGCATACGATTTAAACCCTCGCACGGTCTTTTTCGAGCCGGTCAGAATATCCTTCGGCTTTTCCAGTGGGGACCGGAAGCATGGGCAGGATTTTTAA
This sequence comes from Thermococcus sp., assembly GCA_015522395.1. Lineage (GTDB taxonomy): Archaea > Methanobacteriota_B > Thermococci > Thermococcales > Thermococcaceae > Thermococcus. Next base: position 4,609 of record WAMH01000149.1, read on the forward strand.
GGCCTCCCGAAGTGCTGATAACATGCTGGAGGAAGCCGCCAAGCTGGTGGTAAAGTCGAGGTTCGCGATAGCCTTCACCGGTGCAGGAATAAGCGCCGAGAGCGGCGTTCCGACCTTCAGGGGCTTCAACGGGCTGTGGAAAAAGCACCGACCTGAGGAGCTTGCCACTCCGGAGGCCTTTGAAAAGGATCCACATCTCGTCTGGAGTTTCTACAAGTGGAGGATGGACCTGATAAGGAAGGCAAAGCCGAACCCGGCACACTACGCCCTCGCAGAACTCGAGAGGATGGGGATTCTGAAGGCCGTGGTGACGCAGAACGTGGATGATCTGCACCGCGAGGCCGGTAGCAGGAACGTGGTGGAGCTTCACGGCAACATCTTCCGCGTCAGGTGCACCTCCTGCTCCTACAAGGAGAACCTGAAGGAGAGCGGCCGGCTGGAGGCGTTTTTGGCGGAGAGAAACCTTCCGAAGTGTCCGCGCTGCGGTTCCCTCCTTCGGCCTGACGTCGTGTGGTTCGGCGAGCCGCTTCCGAGGAAAGCACTTGAAGAAGCGTTCAAGCTGGCAGAGACGGCGGACCTCGTTCTCGTCATTGGAACGAGCGGAGTCGTTTATCCCGCCGCCTATATTCCTCAGATCGTCAAGGAACACGGCGGCAAGGTAATAGAGGTGAACACCGAACGGAGCGGGATAACGCCGATAGCCGACCTCTTCATCCGTGGAAGGGCGGGCGAGGTCATGGGGAGGCTGATGGAAAAGGTAAGGGTGATGCTGAATGGATGAGGCGGTTTTTCTGATAGGATTTTCCGGGGAAGAGGTTGGGGCGATTAGAGGAGCCCTCGGGGATGCCGAGGTCCACGAGGTCCCCAAGGAGTGCCTGAACTGGAAGCTCAAAGAGGTAGTCGAGAAAAAGCCGGAGGGAAGCGGCAACTGGCACGAAAAGAAGTTCATCATCATGCACGGCTCAAACGACTTCATAAAGCGCGTTATCTCGGCAGTAAGGCCGCTCAAGCTTGGACGGATAATCTTCGTATCCACGACTCCGATATCGCTCGAGAGAACCCTCGACGACCTCATTGAGGAGTGGCTCGAGGAGGACGAGTACTTCAGGGCCTACAGGCGGATGAAGGCACAGGGCTCGAAGGGTCCTTATCTTGACATCGGGAAGGGTTAAATATTCCCCGTGCAAAGGAGGATGGGGAGCGGGATGATAGAGGTCGTGTTCTTTGACCTGGACGACACAATCGTTGACACCACGAAACTGGCCGAGATGGCGCGCCGGAACGCGATAGAGAACATGATAAGGCATGGCCTTCCAGTTGACTTCGATACGGCCTACGGCGAGCTTCTCGAGCTGATAAACGAGTACGGGAGCAACTTCGGCAGACATTTCGACTACCTCTTGAGAAGGCTGGAGGTTCCCTACGACCCAAAACTCGTCGCAGCGGGCGTTATCTCCTATCACAACACCAAGTTCGCCTACTTAAGGACGGTCAGGGGAGTAAGGCGACTACTGCTGAAACTCCAGAAGGATGGCTACAGACTCGCCATAATCACCGACGGGGATCCTATAAAGCAGTGGGAGAAGATACTCCGCCTCGAACTCGACCCCTACTTCGATGAGGTGTTCATCTCAGACTCCTTGGGCGTTAAGAAGCCCCATCCCAAGATATTCAAAAGGGCGCTGAGGACCATGGGAATCGAGCCCGAAGAGGTCGTGATGGTCGGTGACAGACTCTATTCCGACATCTACGGGGCCAAAAACGTGGGCATGCGGACCGTCTGGTTCCGCTACGGGAAGTACGCCGACAGGGAGCTTGAGTACCTCGACTACGCCGACTTCACGATAAACTCGCTCGAAGAACTGCCGGAGATACTGAGGGGGCTGAACCTTGAGGAGAGCGAAGCCGGTCCAGATAAGGAAGTTCATGCTGATTGACTCGGCATACAAGCAGAAAATCCTGCGCGGGGACAAGGTGACGACGATACGCTACGGAAACTACGAGGCCAAGCCGGGGAGCGAGGTCTATCTCGTCGTGACTCCGAGCGATACGGCCGTTGCGAGGGTCAGGATAACCCGCGTCGAGAGGAAGAAGGTGATGGAGCTTACAAACGAAGATGCTAAGCTCGATGGCTTCTCCGGCGTGAGAGAACTGCTCCGTGAGCTTTCGAGGATATACGGCGAGCTTTACGGCGACGACGAGGTTACGGTCATAGGCTTTGAGGTGGTCAAGCGCTTCGACGACGGGATTCCGCTCAAGTGGCTGAAGGGCCTCAACTACCGTGAGCCAGCAGAAATAGCACGCCTCTATCTTGAGAACCAGGAAAAGCTGAACCTCAACCGCGAGACCGACTTCATACTGCGCAGGATTTACAACGAGAGCCTCGGAAGGGCGGTCAGAACCTTCGGGCCGAAGAGGGTCCAGCAAGCCCTGCTCAAGGCCTATCACGCTCTCTACGAGGCGGGGGTTATCTAATCAAAAAGCTTTTATCCCTCAAACCGTTCCGCCATCCATGGAGCGAAAGCATGCGTTCTGGCTGCTGACGGCGGTTCTAATCCTGCTCCTCGCCCTTCAAATAACGGGGGCCTTCGACGGGATAAACCGGGCAGTAGATTTGGCCCTGCCCCATTCCGGCTCGGTTGTGGTTCTCTTCACCGAAACGGGGAGCCTCGTAGCCGTTACCTTATACCTCCTCATCATGTTTTTCCTCGACCTCCGCTTGAAGGGGCATATCGGTAAGGTGACCCTCGATGCATCCATCGCATTCTTCCTCTCAATGGTTCTGGTCTCTATCCTGAAGGTCGCCTTCGCCGTCCCGAGGCCCGGCGGTGAGGAAATCTCGGGTGGCCTTGTAGAACTGCTCAGGAACATTGAGTGGCTGGCATTCCCCTCGGGCCACACCGCGAGGGCCTTCGTTCTGGCGTATTTCCTTGCAAAGCGCTGGAAAAAGTTCTGGCCCCTCTGGTGGGGGTGGGCACTTGGAATAGGCCTCTCAAGGCTTTTCCTCCACGCCCACTGGTTCAGCGACGTGCTCTTCTCAGCTTTTCTAGGGCCATGGGTCGCCCTGCTGGTTGAGCTAACCGAGGATTGGTGGCTCCCCTACTATCGTGCAATCGTGAACGCGCTTAAACTGGGGGTGCTGGACGTTGAATAGCTTCATCCAGGTCTTCCTCCTCTCGCTCGTTCCAACCTTTGAGGGGCGCTACGCGATAGTCTACGGCATCGGACACGGTTATCCTCTCTGGGGGACCCTCTTAGCGGCATCCCTCGGCGTTCTAACGCTCTCCCTCGTCCTTCCGGTGGTTCTGCCGTACATAGACCGCGTTATGCTCTGGCTTGAGGGGACGCCCCTGAGGAAAATAGCGCGCCTCTACCTCTACTACGTCGAGCGCGTCAGGAAAAAGGCACATCCCTACGTCGAGAAATGGGGCTTCTGGGGCCTCTTCATCTTCGTGGCGATTCCCCTCCCTGGAACCGGCGTGTGGACTGGTGCTCTGGCGGCCTACATACTCGCGGTGGACGGGAGGAGGACGTTTTTGGC
>WAMH01000150.1 GCA_015522395.1 Thermococcus sp.
CTTCGGGACGTTTGTCTCGTAACCCCTGTACCACCATACGGCACCGAGTGACGCTATCAGGATGACGACGAGGATCCCAGCGGTCAGCCTCTTCAATTCCACCACCTATAATGGCTAATCCCTCAGGTTTATATGTCTCACCCCCCGGAAGGGTTATTAGCCCCGCCGCCCTAGTCCCCCTATGCTCCGCTTGGAGGTCAACTGCGGCGTTGATGAAGGTGGGGAAGTAGAGGATAGACGACAGTGAAAAGCCTGTTCTCCGCTTCACGGTTCTCGTCCCGGACTTCGTTATAAACGACATAGCGGACGAGATTATGGAGGCGATAGACCTCAGAAAGGGCCACTCGTCGGTCGTGTGGTTCCCAGTGAGCGGAAAGTCCGTCAAGTACTCCAGCTCTGTTAAGTCCCTTGGGAAGTACCGGCGCCGCTAGAGCACCGCCGGTGTTGAAGGGCTTATAGAGCGTGCGAACTCCTCGGCGAGGTTGACCCGATTCAGCTCACCCTCGGGGCGGTGGCGTCTATTATAGCGCTCTTCGGCCTGTTACGAGCAGCGTGGCCATGATAATCTCGGCGATGCTCCTCTCACCCATCTTAGGCCCCTCTCTATGGTTTTTCCCTCAACGTGGTCATGGGCAAGGGCAGGGACGCCCTCGAAGCGATTTTCTCGATCCTCAAGCTCCTCGGAGTCATCTTCCTCTCGGCGGCACTCACTGCCCTTCTCCTGAAGATAGCCGGCGCCATGTCGTCCGAGCCGACCCATGAGATATTCCTCCGCGGCCAGTCGGGCCTTGTCTACATTCTCATCGCGCTGATACTCGGCTACGCCGGGATAGTGGCTATAGTGAGCAGGATTCCCGAGATATTGGCGGGCGTTTCGATAGCGGCGGCCCTCGTCCCCCCGACGACCGTCATAGGAATCTCCCTCGCGATGGGCTGGTGGGACGTGCTGAGGGGTTCGGCGATGCTCACCGTTGAGAACATCCTTGGCCTGCTGAGCGGCTCCCTGATTGGGCTTTACGTTCTGAACGTCTCCCCGCGGAGCTACTATGAAAAGAGGGCCGCGAAGCTCTACACGAAGAGAACGCTCATCCTGCTCGCCCTTATGCTCGGCTCCCTCATCCTGATGGAACTTCTCCTCTAAGCAAGCTCGGTCTGCTCATAGGGATCCTTCCCCTTTCTGTGCTTCATGAGGAGGTCGTAGAAGAACTCCTTGAGCGGGGGTCCCATCTCGTCGTCGAGCAGGATGTCCGCCTTCCCCCGGTAGGATTTCTCGGCCGCCGTGATGAGCGTCGCTATAGCCGGGGTCAGCCCGCTTAAGAGGATGTTCAGCATCTCGGGCAGTGCCTCCTCCTCGACCTCCTCGTCCGCCTCAAGCCCGAGGTAGACGACGAAGCCCCTCATCTGAACCGCGAGCACGAAATCGCTCTCGCTCAGCTCGAAGAAGGAGAAGTTGTAGGTTTTCGAATCTGCCCTCGCGATGAGAACGCCGCGTATCGATACGGTAACGGGTTCACCGTCTATCTCGAAGACGAGGTCCTTGGCGAGTTCCCTCTGCGCTATGGCGTAAAGCTCCCCTAAGGTCATGGTTGCCCATAAGGAGGTGAAAATAAAAGGGTTTGGGTCACTCGACGACCTCAACGACGTCGCCGTTGCCCGGCGGCAGGACCGCCATGATGTCCTCTTCCCTCACCTTGTAGCCCCATTTCTCCAAGATATGCCGTATCCTCTTCACAAGCTCGCTCTTCTTAAGCGAGCCTGGCCTTATCACGATGTACCTGCTCGTATGGGCCTTTATGGCATCGACCGGGGCGCAGACAACGTAGTCCTCCCCATCGTAGCTGACGACCCCCACCGCAAGTTTGAGCGGCAGTCCCCTCATCCAGTTCCTCTTGCCGTAGACCATGAAGGCGCCCTTGCCGAGGTATTCGCCGCTCGGGGTCTGCTTGGTAACCTGCTCTGGAAGCGCCCAGTAAGCATCTTCGCTGTAAACGCCCCTGCCCCAGGCCTTGCTCATCGAAACCGCGAACTGACAGGCCTCGAATATCGTCTTCTCTCCGGCCTTCTGCCCGTCCTTGATGACGACGTGCGGGGCGCCGTAGACATCGGCGTGGCAGTAGAGGTCGTTTTCATCCATGTGCCTCTTGATGAGAATCTCATTGGTGCTCGCGTCCTTTCCGGCTAAAACCAAGAAGCCCTCGCTCGAAACGAACCAGCGGAACTTCTCGAACCACTTCTTCTTCCTCCGCTCGATTTTCTTGACGTTCAGCTCCTTCTTCATCTCCTCCTCGATGAGCTTCTCGACCTCGTCGAGCTTTCTTCTCGTATCTTCGTAGGCTTTGAGCGCTCCCTCGTACTTGTGGCGGAACTTCTTGGCCTTCTCGTAGTAGAGTTCCGCGTTCTCCCCTATGCTCCTGTTGAGGTAAAGCTTGACCTTTTTTCCTTCGAGTTCTATCGTTACGGCCTTCTCCTTGGGGTCGATGGACTTCACCATGAGGGCGACCTTGTTCCCGGCCTTCCTGCCCTCCTCGATTCTGCGCTTGAACTCGTCCCAGCCGAGGGTTTCGGTTGCCTTCCTGAACTCCTCCAAAAGCCGTTCGATGAGGGCGTAGTTCGCGTAGATGAGGTCGCCTATCTCCTGGTTGGCCTTCGCGCCCTCCTCGAAGCCCTTCAGCATCTCCTCCTGCTTCTTCAGCGTTGTTAGAAGCTGCTTCTTCTTCGCCTCAAGCCTCTTCGTCTGCTCTATCCTCGCCTTCTCCAGGGTTATCCTGCCGAAGTACTCATCGAGGGCCTCGCTGAAGGTCTCGAAGGAGCGCTTTTCCAGGTTTTCGTAGATTCTCAGCTCTATCGGAACCACGTCGTGCATGTTCCCGTCTTTGAAGACGATGTTCGGCCTCGGTTCGTCGTTGAAGGTTTTCAGCATCGCCTCGTAGACCCTCATGAGGTCCTCATCGCTCAGATCCTTGACCGGGGTCGTCTTCTCGAAGCCAGCTCTTATCGAAATCTCCTCGGCGTACATGCCGCCCATGTTGAGCTTTCTCGC
>WAMH01000151.1 GCA_015522395.1 Thermococcus sp.
GAGCATGGAGGTACATGATAGTGGCCTCTGCAGGACTTGGAATAGCCTTCCTCTCGGTTATCTTGGCTTACGCTTCCTCGGGAACCCTCGACGTGAGGCACCTAACCTTCACCCCGAAGGAGGCCCTGCTTGTTTCCACGTTAGCTTTAATCGGCTTTGGAACTAAGGTCGGCCTCTTCCCGATGCACGGCTGGCTTCCAGACGCCCACGGAAGCGCACCCTCGCCGGTCAGTGCCATGCTCTCCGGGACGCTACTCCCAACGGCCCTGCTCGTCTACTACAGAATCCTCAATGCATCACCTTCAAGCACTCCGGCAAAGATGACGCTCCTCTTCGGCGTTCTCACGCTCCTCGTTGCATCAATCCTTATGGCCTCCCAGAGGTTCCTCAAGAGACTGCTCGCCTACTCCAGCATGGACATGATGGGGGTTGCAACGGTCGGTCTCGGCCTGGCCTACTACCATCCGGCCCTGCTGAAGCTCGTCTTCCTCCTCCTGGCGGTTCACGCCTTCTCCAAGGGGGCGCTCTTCATAACCGCGGGGAGCGTGATGAGAGCCTACGAAACCCACGAGATAGGGGAGATAAAAGGGCTGATGAGGTCGAACCCCATGAGCGGTCTCTCACTTGTCCTATCCGCCCTGTCAGTGACGGGAAGTCCCCCCTTCGGGACGTTCATAGCCGAACTCGGGATAATAGGCGTTGCCCTCTCAAGGAGCTACTGGTGGGCGCTCTTCATAGGGACAGGCCTGTTGTTATCGTTCCTTGCCCTTAACTGGCATTCCGCGAGGATGGCCTTTGGGGAGGGAGAAGACAGGAAAGTTCCGACCGGGGATGGGGTCATAGCCCTTACAATGACCTTGGTAGCCCTCGGGATAAGTCTCTACGCCTGGTACCTTATCCTAACGGGAGGTCTGATAGTATGAAGGCCCTTTCAGCGATATTCAAGAAGGGCGGGAAGTATCTGACGGTCTGGCTTGACTACAATACTGGTAAGGCAGAGCTTGAGTTTAGGGATTCGCTCCCCGACAGAAAGATAGCCCCAGCGCTCATCGGCGAAACCGGTGCTTACATGAAGATACCGCCCGGAACAAACGCCGTCCCCTTAACCTTTGGCCCAGCGGCCGGTGGCCTCGGCCAGGCAGGGGCCTTCGAGATACTCACCTACGGTGAGAGGATAGTGGCCATAAGGCCCGTCTACGGCTATAAGAGGCGCGGGCTGGAGAGAGCAATGCTCAACCGCCCGATTGATGAATCACTTGCAGTTCTGGAGAGGGCAACCGGGAACTTCGCGATGGCCTATACCTACGCCTTCCTGAAGGCCGTCGAGGCCAACCCTGACGAAGAGGTATGGGAGGTTAGAAAGGTTCTACTCGAACTTGAGAGGCTCTACAACCACTTCAACGCCATACACAAGCTTGCAGGGGCGGCATCGCAGAAGGTCGCCACTATGCACTTCCACGCCTTAGAAGAGGACGTTCTCAGAATATTCAGCAGGCTGACCGGCCACCGATACGGCTTCGGGGCAAACCGGCCCGGCGAGGTCAGGATTCTGGAACCCAAAGCGATGGAGAGGCTCAGGGGGATTAAAGAGGAGTTCCACTCGCTCCGGGAGGAGCTCCTTGAGAGCAAGATATTCATAGACCGTCTCCACACGACCTGCAGGCTCACCAGAGAGGACGTTATGGAGCTGGATGCCGTTGGCATAGCGGCGAGGGGTTCTTCAGTTCCAAGGGATGTCAGAACCTTCGACCGCTTTTACTCCTACAAGCCAGTAACGTGTAAAGATGGAGACGCCCTGGCGAGGCTGATGATCAGGATTGGGGAAGTTGAGAAGTCCTTCGAGATTATAGAGGGTTCAGAAGTGAGGAGCGTCCGCTCCGACCCGTCCCTTAAGGACGGCCTGAACCTTGGATTGGCCGAGGCATCCCACGGAGACGTGCTCGTTCTGGCGGAGCTTGAAGGCGGAAGGCTGAGGTGGATAGGTCTCAGGGGGGCCTCTCGTATCAACTACGTAGCCTTCGCAAAGGGAATAACCGGGAACATCTTCACGGACTTCCCGTTTGGCCTTGAGAGCTTCGGGCTGAACTTTGCCGATGCCGACCTCTGGCAGGGGGGTGAGGACTGATGTGGATAATCAAAGGCCTCAGGAAGGGCGTCATAACGAGCGATTACCCGAAAAAGGTCAGTGACGATGAGCTTTCACCGAGCTTCCCACTAAAAGCCCCAGCTGAATGTCCATTCGGTGCCGTTGAGGACGGAAAGTTTGACTTGAAGAGGTGTATCTCCTGCCGCCTCTGTAGCGTTCCCTTTGGAAGGAAGCTTGACGTTGATGAGGTAACAAACCCCCTCAACTTCAAACGCTCGCTCCACGTCTTCTTCCTCGACGTCGGAACCTGCCACGCCTGCAACCGCGAGGTGGCCCAGCTTCACAGTCCCTACTACGACGTCCACAGGCTCGGGATATTCTTCACACCAACGCCGAAGCACGCGGACGTTCTCCTGGTTGCGGGCTGTCCGACCGACGGCATGATACCGGTACTCAAGGAGGCCTACGAGCTGATGCCCGAACCGAAGCGCGTCCTCGTCCTCGGGGCATGCTCCAGCGGCGCCCTGTGTGAGAGGAAAGTCGAGGACTTTGTCCCCGTGGATGGCTACGTGGCCGGCTGTCCGCCAAACCCGGTTCAGATAATTAGGGGACTCCTCAAGATGGCCGGGAGGGATGTGGAATGAACCCATACTATCTCATAACCCTTGGCTTTGCGGCAACTTCCTTAATCTCGCTCGCATCGAGGAAGCTCACCTACTGGCTCGACGTGGCTTTATCATCTGCCCTACTCTACCTCCTCCTCTTTCAGCCGGGGGGCATTGATGGGACTGTTAGATACTTCATGCTCATCTCCGCCATAGTCTGGCTGACGGCATCGCTCTTCAGCGTGGACTACGACCACTATCCAAAAATCCTCGCCGGGTCCTTTTCCCTCGCGATAGCAGGAATGCTGGTCATACTCCTCGCCAGAGATGCGGTCACGTTCCTCGTCGGCTGGGAGGTCATGACGGTAGCGAGCTACCTTGGAATAACGGCGAAGGAAAAGGATGGAAAGGGTGCCTACAGGTTCCTCGCCTTTGGTGAGCTGAGCGCGCTCCTGATTTTGGCGGGCTTCGGTCTCCTGACAGTTCAGAGCGGTTCGGCGGAGTTTTCAGCATGGAAAGGCTCGCCAGTCTGGAACGTCGCCTTCTTCCTGGCGGCCCTCGGCTTTTCCGTGAAGATGGCAATCTTCCCCTTCCACATCTGGCTTCCGCAGGCTCACGGCAAAGCTCCTGCCAACCTCTCCGCCCAGTTGAGCGCCGTTCTCACTCTAATGGGTCTCTACGGGATGGTCAGGCTACTCATTATAGCAAGGCCAGCAAACTGGGTCGGGGCTTTCTTCCTGCTCTTCGGCGGCCTCACCGCAATCCTGGGGGCGGCCTATGCCGCTGGAACGGAGTACGTCAAGAGACTTCCCGGATACAGCACGGTCGAGAACGACGGGGTTTTGCTGGCCCTCTTTGGGGGCACGGTAATCACTTTGAACCATGGCAACGTTGATTTGGCCTCATTCACGTTCTTAGCTCTGCTCTTCTTTGCCTTCGCTCACAGCGTCTCAAAGGGCCTGCTCTTCCTCGTTGCGGGAAGGCTTGAGAACGGCACTGGGAAGTTCTCGGAGGTCGTGCACGGCAGACTTTCACTCCTCGGCGTTATAGCGGGCTACGCCTCCGCCCTGAGCCTCGCCGGAATTCCACCGTTCCCGGGCTTTCTCGGCGAGTGGCTTGGCATAGAGAGCCTCCTACAGAGCTTCAGGATACCCAACCCGGGCCTTAAGGTCCTGATGATGCTCGTGGGATCTCTCGTCGCTTTAACTGCCGGAATCGCAGGGGTTGCGATGACCAAGATAATAACCCAAGGGGTTCAGAGGGCCGGGGGGAGGAAAGGCTACTCGGTCGAGGACATTGGGTATGTCATCTCCACGGTGATTCTCTTCACCGTTGGCATACTTCCGGGACTCCTCTTCCGTATTATAAATGAACCCATGAAAGCGCTAACGGGTCAGAAAGCCACTGATTTCCTCGGGGGCGCACTCGGAATAAAGAAGGGCTTCCTCGTCGTTGCCAAGGGCTTCGGTGGAATCTCCCCCACGTATCTGGCCCTTTTAGTCTTCATCTTTGCCTTGGGCACATACCTCGTCTTAAAACCGACCACAAACCTGCGGGTAAGACGCGTCAGGCCGTGGAGCGGTGGCCTGAGCAACCCGGAGTATCCACCGATAGCACACTCCGCGATACTCCTCGTAACCGAGGGCTGGCTCTACGGGACGAGGGAAGAGAAGGGGCGCATCTACTGGCGCGAGAGGATAAACCTGGCCTACAATAGGCTCTCAAAGGCCTACCTGAACTTCTCCGAGTGGTTCAGACACGGGATAATGAGGGGCTCCGACAGCGTCTACGTTGCCTACATCCTGCTAGCCGTGGCGGTGGCACTCGCATATCTTCTCTACGTTCTCTGAGGTTTTTTACTCTTTAGTCCACCCCTAAGAAGAGCACGGAATTGTGGTGGACCGGGCGGGATTTGAACCCGCGGCCTCCGCCTTGCGAGGGCGGCGCTCATACCAGGCTGAGCTACCGGCCCATCCGGTAGTAGAAAAGCGTGGAGGTTTTAAAAAGTTTTGGTCCGGAAGGGTTCACCGATGGACATGTTTGGGTTAGTTTTCCTGTGGAGGTGCTGGGAACGTGATATGATCCCTCAAAGGCTGACGTTGTAGCGGTTCATCAGCCACTTCCAGAGGGGGACCGCGTTTATTCTCCTTCCGTCGGCTTCAATTTTGTCCTCGTAGTCCCAAGTTATCAGCGTTCCGTTTCTCAAGAGAAATATCTCCATGGTCCTGAACAGGTTTTTAACCTCCCTTTTGGCTATTTCGTCTTTTCCTGAAGCGTAGGTAACTTGGATGAGTTCCGTCTCCTCTCCGTCCCTCACGACGAAGTCTATCTCGCCTTTGTCGTCCCTGTAATAGTAGAGTTCAACACTTGGCTTCCTGTAGTGCTTGAGTCTCAGCAGTTCCAGGAAGACGGCGTTTTCCATCAGCCTTCCGATGTTCTCTGAGACCTTGGGGATAACGGTGTTAACCATGCCCGTGTCGACTGCATAAACCTTTCTGTCCCCCCTCAAGACCTCTTTTGGCTTGAATGAAAACTTTGGAAGTTCAAATACGAGGTATGCCGATTCGAGATACTCGACGTAGTTCTTTACAGTCTCAACGTTCCCAATCCCGAGGGTGTTCTTGATTTTGCTGTATGTGAACCGCCCTGCAAAGTTCGAAAAGAGGTAAAAGGCGACTTCCTTCAGCTCACGGACGTTCCTAATACCGTAGCGCACTATAACGTCCCTTATGATAATGTCGTTGTAGAGGTTCATGAGGTACTCTCTGCCAAAGCGCAGAGCCTCGGGGAAGCCTCCATGCTGTATGTACTCCAGCAAAGCCCTCTTTACCCTCGCCTCGTCCTTTGTAGTTCTCACTTCCGGGTTTATCCCTTTATACGCCAGGAATTCCCTGAAGGAGAAGGGCAGCAGGGTGTAGCTTAGATACCTGCCGGTTAGGTACGTTGAGAACTCGCGTGAAAGCAGGCGTGCGTTGCTCCCCGTTACTACAGTCGGGTGGCCTTCTCTCAAGGCGGAAACCATTCTCTCCCAGCCTTCAACTTCCTGAACCTCGTCAAGGACGATGTAGTCAAACTCCCCAAAAAGTTCGTATCCCGCCTGGAGAAGTCGTTTGTAATCCTCAATGGAAAAACCAGCCATCGCGGGATCCTCGAAGTTCACATAGAGGACCTTGCCCGGGAGGGTTGTGGAGAGAACTGACTTTCCTGAACGCCTCGGCCCGGTTATTATGTGGGCCGTGGGTTTAAAGTTCCTTAGTATTCTCCCGCGCAGTTCTCTCTCTACTATCCTTTCCCTCCCGAGTTTTTCACTCAGAACCTCATGCTGGTCTGCCAGCACCCTTTTGAGTTCTTCAACTTCCATGGTTCAAGTTTGGTTGGACTTCCTATAAAGTTTACCATCATACTGCAACACTTTCCGCCAGAAGTTTTCCACTATAATGGTAAACTTTGGCCCTAAACTTCACCATCATACCGGTAAGCACCTCCCAAGAAAGCCCTCGCTGTGGGGTAAACCCTATCGAAGTGAGAAAAGGAAGAGAAAAGCTCACTCCTTCAGAATCTCAACGATCTGCTCCGCGACCTGAACGCCCGCCCTCATCTGGGCCTCTTCCGTTGAGGCACCGATGTGCGGCGTCAGGACAACGTTGTCGAGCCTGGTGAGCGGATGGTCCTTCGGCAGAGGCTCCTCCTCGTAGACGTCTAAGCCAGCCCCGGCGATCCAGCCCTCCTGGAGGGCTTTGACGAGCGCGTTGTTGTCAACGACTGCACCGCGGGCGGCGTTTATGAGTATTGCAGTCGGCTTCATGAGCTTGAGCCTCTCCTCGTCTATGAGGTGGTAGGTTGCATCCACGAGCGGGACGTGGAGCGTAACGACGTCGCTCTCCTTCAGGAGGTCCTCAAGTGAGGCGAAGGTTCCTCCAACTTCCCTTGCCCTCTCCTCGTTCGGATACGGGTCGTAGAGGAGAACCCTCATTCCGAAGGCGTTGGCTATCTTGGCCACGTTGTAGCCTATCCTTCCGAAGCCTATAACGCCTATCGTCTTGCCCTCAAGCTCAATGCCCATACACTGCTTCTTGGCCCAAACTCCCTCGCGCATCTTCCTGTCGGCGAAGGCTATCTTCCTTGCCACGGCGAAGAGCAGTCCGAAGACGAGTTCCGCGACGCTCCTTGAGCTTGCCGCGGGGCTGTTAACCACTTTAATGCCCCTCTCCTTCGCGGCGTCGAGGTCTATGTTGTCGAGGCCGACGCCGGCCCTTCCTATGACCCTGAGCTTCGGAGCCGCCTCGATGACCCTTCTGGTCACCTTCGGCTTGCTCCTAACCACTATCGCCTCGACGTCCTTTACAAGCTCGATTAGCCTCTCCTCATCTGGATACTCCTCGTAAA
>WAMH01000152.1 GCA_015522395.1 Thermococcus sp.
CGATGGCTCGACCGATGATACCCTTGAGAGGGCCGCTGAGGTGGCTCGGGAGTTTCCTTTCATCAAAGTCATCGAGGTCAAGGGAGGAGGAAAGGGGAAGAGCTACGTCCTCAACTACGGCCTCAAACTGGCTAAGGGAGAGGTTATAGCGGTTTATGACGCGGACAACCGGCCGGAGCCTGACGCGCTGATTAGGCTCGTCTCAATGCTGAGCGATGAAACTCCAGCTGTTATCGGCAAGGTGAGGACGATAAACTGGAACAGGAACGTTCTCACGAGGTTCATCTGCATGGAGTATCTCTACTTCCAGCTTGCCGGGCAGGCGGGAAAGAGCATGTTCTACAAGACCGCGGTCCTTCCGGGAACGAACTTCGTGATAAAACGGGAACTCCTTGAGGAACTCGGCGGCTGGGATGAGGGGGTCATCGCTGAGGACTTGGAGCTGTCCTTCAGGATACTGGCCAGGGGCAAAAGGATAGCCTACAATCCCCTTGCGGTAACCTGGGAGCAGGAACCCGAGAGCTGGCGCGTCTGGTTCCGCCAGAGGGCCCGCTGGGCCGCCGGGAACGTCTATACGGTCGCCGAGCATATAAAGCGCTTCAGGGAGATACCCGGGTGGGGGCTTAGGATCGACCTCCTCCTGACCCTGATGGTGTACTATCTTCTCGCCGTCGCAGTCATAGTGGCCGACGTTGCGTTCATGAGTTTGCTGATAGCCTTCGGAAACATTACATGGTTCACGGGACTCATTCTGAGCTTCGTCTATTTGGCCTTCCTCTCGGAGGTCTTCGCGGGTCTCTACGACGGCAGGATAAAGAATCCCGGCTGCTGGCTCCTCGCGCCGTTCATGTACTACACCTACTCCCAGGCCTGGATTTTGGTCTCCCTCGCGGGTCTCTGGGAAGGGAGAAAGGCAAAGAAAAGGTGGTACAAAACCCCTAGGACGGCCGTTTAAACCTCAACCTCAAGGCTCGGCCTCTCAAGGACGACCTTTCCCTCCGGCAGAAGGGAGATGCTCAGCGCGTTAACCTCAACGCCGGTTCTCTTTGCCTCCGCCAGAAGGCGCGCTATCTCTGGATCCCCCCGTTCGTAGGGTTTGAACCGCTCCACGCCGGGCATCGCCCCGATGAAGAATATCATCGCCCTCTCCCCGGCTTTTCTCAGCTCGATAAGTTCCCTTATGTGCTTCTGCCCCCTCGTCGAGGGACAGTCGGGGTACATCGCGTATTCCCCACGCTCTCCGCCCCTCAGCACGGCGCTCTTCATCTCGGCGTAGACTTCACCATCCGGGCACTCAAAGAGGTAATCGAGGCGGGATTTCCCGACGGTTACCTCCTTGCGCTTTATTCTGCAGTCCCTCAGCCAGGGAATGGTGTTCAGCTCCACTGCCTGTTCAAAGGCTTTAACCTGCGTTCTCGTGTCTATTACCGCACCCTTTCCACACAAGTCCTCAAAGGCCACTAAGACGAAGTCGGTTTTTCCACCGCTCTTTGGCATACAGAAGGCCCTCCTTCCGGGAACCATGAACTCCTCCAAGCGGCCGGTGTTGGTGACGAGGGCTTTTCTCCTTTCTCCATCTACCTCCACCAAAGCGACGAAGCGGTTGAGCCTCTCGATGAAGGTGCACGGAACGACGTTCAGCTTTAACAGTGGGGTTTCATCGCTCATGGCCGAGATTAAACCGAAAGGCGTTTTTAACTTTGGTGTGAACTTCCCAGGGTGGTGAAATGATACCAGAGGAGTTCATCCGCTACGCCTTCGAGGAGCGCGTTGCCGGGATAAGGAAGCTTGCCGGGGGAAGGTTTGGTCCGGAGGCTTTAATCGGCTTCACGAGGCACAACGCCGCCATAATAACCTGCGGTAAAGCAGGCATAAACGGCTCAATCTCCTCCTGAACGAAATCTACGTTCGCGAGAAGATAGACTTTACGAAGCTGGTGTCCCTCGAA
The DNA here is from genome assembly GCA_015522395.1 of Thermococcus sp. Taxonomy (GTDB): domain Archaea; phylum Methanobacteriota_B; class Thermococci; order Thermococcales; family Thermococcaceae; genus Thermococcus. The sequence goes on from WAMH01000152.1 coordinate 1,949, forward strand.
CTCGCCAAGAGGCACACGTGGGAGAACGTTACCTCCGGGAACAGGGAAGCGACGATACTGTTCTTCACTCCGCCGAGCACCTCCTACGAGGTGCGCTGTGAGGTCGAGGTTCACGAGGGCGACACGATATGGGAGTACACCAATGCCGTCCACGACGTCTTTCACCGGCCGAAAAAGCCGAGGGATTGGCGGAAAACGCCCGCTTATCTCTTCAGAATCCGCGAGATTTACGACAA
>WAMH01000153.1 GCA_015522395.1 Thermococcus sp.
AGGGCCGAGCTGGAGGCAAAGAAGCCCGTTGCCGACGTTGACATCGGTGATAAGCTGGCCCTCGTTAAAGAGGCGAGCTCCCTCCTCGACGGGAATAAAATCGTCAGCAGGTCGGTTCGCTACGGCGATGGCGTAAAGAGGCAGATTTACTTCAACTCCCTGGGGAGCGAGATAGAGACGGTCGTTCCCAGGGTGAGCCTCGTTCTCTCCGTCACGGCGAAGGAACGCGGCAGCATGCAGACCTACTGGAAGAGCTTCGGCGGAACCGCAGGCTGGGAACTTGTTAAGGGGATGGATCTCCCTCACTGGACGGAGTTCGTGAAGGAAAAGGCACTCTCACTCCTCCACGCACAGGCTCCGCCTTCAGGAACCTTCGATGTGGTGATGGATCCCGAGCTTACCGGCGTCTTCATACACGAGGCCCTCGGTCACGCCTGCGAGGCCGACTCGGTTAAGAACGGCGACAGCATTTTAGCTGGGAAGCTCGGCGAGAGGATAGCGGTTGAAGGCCTAAACGTCGTGGACGACCCGACCCTGCCGGGCAAGTTCGGCTCCTACATCTACGACGATGAAGGGATTAGAGCAAAGCGCGTCGATCTGATAAAGGATGGAGTTCTTGTAAACTACCTCACCGACCGCGAGACGAGCGCTTTACTTGGCCTAGAGCCGAACGGTCACGGGAGGGCACAAAGCTACGCGTACCAGCCGCTCGTGAGGATGGGCAACACCTACGTCGAGCCTGGCGACTGGAGCTTTGACGAGATGCTCGAAGAGGTTAAGAACGGCCTCTATATGATAGGAGACAAGGGCGGCCAGGTTGATACAGCGGGCGGAACCTTCACCTTCGGAGCAAAGGAAGGCTACATCATCGAGAAAGGAGAGATTAAAGCTCACGTGAAGGACGTGGCCCTCTCCGGAAAAATCCTGGAGGTTCTGGGAAACATCAGGGCAATTGGGGACGACACCAGAGTAGAGTTCCCCGGATACTGCGGCAAGGGTCAGGTTGTTCCCGTGGACGATGGCGGGCCCCACGTCCTCACGAGGGCCCTGGTGGGGGGTACGCGTTAGCCGTTCTCCGTTTTCTCCGTGACCACCTCGACGACGGCCCACCCCCTCCACCCCTCTTCTCCGAATGCAACGATGTAAATGTAGTATTTACCCGGGGCCGCGTTGCTCGAGTCTATCCTCACCTCGAAGGTTCCGTTCTTCCCGGGTTCGACCATGATCTCTTCCGGCCTTATCTCGGCCTTCAATCCCGAGACAGGCTTCAGCCTCGGCTTGAGGGCACTCCAGGCCTGCGGAAGGAACGCGTCCCCCATGTATGCCCTCAGCTCGACCTTTCCATCGTAGTGACCGGTGACAGCCCTCCCGTTCCCCGATGAAACCCTGTACTCCCTGGCAAAAACAACGCCCCTGAGAACGGCAGTCCCGTTCGGGGGCATCATCAGGGTGTAATGTTTCCTCATAACCTCACCGTCCCCGATGAGGACGTTGTTGGCGTTGAACTCTCCGTAGCCGGGGTGCAAAGGTGGATACCCAGTCGATCCGGTAGTGGGGGCCTGCTTCGCCACGCATCCGCTGCCTAAAACAAAGAGGAGAACTGCTACTTCCCAGAGGGGCACTTTTCCCGTTTGAGTCACCGGGGTTTTATTGGGCGTTGAGTTTAATAAATTTTTCTTTTTCAAGAATTCCAGGGGTAAAGCTGTATATAGTTCAAAGTTCTATCGGCTAAACGGTGATGCTATGGGCGTGGAGGTTGATATTATCCAGGATGTGGAGACCCTCCTGGAGAACCTCAACGGATACGAGCTTCTGAGCTACGCCATATGCAACGAGGAATGCGGTGCCGAGATCTACGGTTGGCTGGCGGAGCGCGTGGAGGGGCTCTTGGCTGATGAGTTCAGGCACCTCGCTAAGGAGCGGAGGAAACACGCGGAGGAGATGAAACGGCTGTTTGAGAGGACCTACCCGGGGAGGAAGCCTCTGGAGTTCAACGCCCCTCCCCTGGACACGCTCCCGGTCTGCGGTGAGATGATGAAGGCCGAGGACGTGGAGAAGGGGTTGGCGCTGGCTCTCCTCTCTGAGTCCATAGGCAGGGACGTTTACAGGAAGTTTCAGAGAATGAGCACGGGGAAAACCGCGGAGCTTTTCGGAAGGTTGGCGGAGATAAAGGAGGACTCCTACAAACGGCTCCTTGGACTGTACGAGAGAGTTGTGGGTCTGGAGTCGAATAACTTTTAAGCCCCACTCCCGAGCTAACACCGGGTGGATCGATGATAGACGAACTTGTGGCGGTGCTAGAGCGGGAGAACGTGGAGTGGGAGCTCTACTGGGAGATTGGACGGGGAGGCTCCTTCAGGATAGAGCGCGAGAGCCTTGAGCGCTCCCAGAGGAAGTTCTACTCCGGAATCGGCCTCAGAATTGGTTACAAAGGTAGAGAGGGCTTTTCCTACATCACGGGTATAAACCACGACCGGAAAACACTAGAGGACTTCGTGAATAAGACCGTTAAGCTTGCCCGGGTTAGTGAGGTTCCCTCCAGGGGCTTTCCCGAACCCGGGAGGCCGGCCGATGTTAAGGGCATCTACGACGGGAGGATAGAGGAGATGCCCTTCGAGGATGCCCACGCTCTGGCCAGTGACTTCGCGGGGATGATGGCGGACCTCAAGGGCGATGCCACGCTCTCCGGCTCCATCTCCCTCGGCTTCAACCACTACGGCGTTGTCAACTCGAACGGGGTTGAGCTTGAGGGCCGCTCCACCGGCATGGGCGTCTCGGTCTACGCCGTCCTCGGGAGGGGAACCGGCTCCTACTACCAGACCTACCGCTCGCTCCAGCCCCTTGATGAACTCGAAAAAGGCATCCATGAGGCCCTCAACGATGCAGAGCTTAGCGCGAGGGCGAGACCCATAGGGAGCCACTCCGGTGAAGTTCTGCTTGAGCCCGAAGCGTTTCAGGCCATTCTCTCGATCTTCCTTGAGAACCTCTTCGGGGACAGCGTTTACTTCAGAAGGAGCAGGTTCTCGTCGCTTGGTGGAGAGGTGGGGGGTGAGTGCCTCACCATCCTCGACGATGCGACCCTCCCGGGTGGCTCCGGTAGCTATCCCTTCGACGGTGAGGGCGTTCCCGGCCAGAGGACCGTCTTGGTGGAGAATGGCGTTCTCAGGTCTTTCCTCCTCGATTTTACCTATGCGTCTTTCCTCGGCATGGAAAGCACGGGAAACGCGGTGAGGGACTTCGGGACTAAGCCGCACATAGGGACGAGCAACCTCGTCGTTGAACCGGGGGAGGAATCGCTTGGGGAGTTTGATGGGGTCGTTGTAAAGGAAGTCTTCGGCGAGCACACGGCCAACCCCGTCAGCGGGGACTTTTCACTCACCATAGGGCTCGGCTACGTCGTAAAGAACGGTGAGGTCAAGCCTTTCCGCGACAATATGCTCTCCGGAAACGTCTTTGGACTTCTGAAATCAGTGGAAGCGGTAGGAAGAGAGCAGCGGCGCAGGGGGTCCTTCGTTTCCCCGAGGGTTCTCGCGGAGGCAAGGGTGGTGTGACTAGATCTGCTCCAACAGCTTCTTTCTCTTTTCCTCGTACTCCTCCGGGCTTATGGCGCCCATATCGTAGAGTTCCTTCAGCTTCTTGAGCTTCTCAAGTGCGTCCTCCTTCGCGGCAGGCTCGTGCTCTATCACCTTCCCCGCCGGGGCGACGCGGGTCACTAACTCCTTCGGCTTTTCGAGCGTCCACTCCTCGCTCGTCAATCCCTTATGGACCTCTATCGAGACAGGCTCGACCGCTATGGCGTTCAGGGCGTCCTTGATGGCGTTTATGGTTGCCCTCGCCTGCTCCTTGTTCATCCAGCCGAGTCTGAGCCTGAACTCGTCCTCCTGCTTGATGACGAAGTCTGAACTCATTATCCCGAGCTTCACGGTGATTCTCTCAAGCTTCTGGTAGGGGATGGTCTTTATCTCGTACCTGCCGAGTATCTTCTCGTCGAGGTAGATTATCCTCCTGTCCGTCACGATCACCCACTTCGGCTTCTCCAGGCTGGCCTTCTTCTTCACGCTGTAGAGCACCCTCTCGTCCGGCTCGAGGACCTTCTCAAGTGCCTTCGGCAGCTTCTCACCTTTTCCGCCCATATTCCCACCGCCCCC
>WAMH01000154.1 GCA_015522395.1 Thermococcus sp.
CAGGGAAGACGACAGCGAGTACCTCATCGTCGAAGAGGGAAGGAGAAAAAAGGACAGGCTCTCCACGAAGACGGTTTGGCACCTCCTCAGGAAGTACGGAAAGCGAGCAGGTGTTGAGGTCACCCCCCACAAACTCCGCCACAGCTTCGCAACTCACATGCTCGAGAACGGCGTCGACATAAGGGCGATTCAGGAGCTTTTAGGCCACTCGAACCTCTCGACGACGCAGATATACACGAAGGTGACCGTTGAGCACCTGCGGAAGGCGCAGGAGAAGGCGAGGCTGATGGAGGGGCTGATTGACTGAGAGCCGAATTGGTCTAACAAATTAGACCATGGTTTTTAAAGCACCGGTCCATTATACCGGACCAAAAATCGTGAAGAATCAAAGCGCGCCCTTCTTCCTCAGCAGAGCGAGGTAGCTCGTGAAGGCCCCAGCTGAAATGGTGTCGCCAAGGCCAACCGTCGAGACCGGGTTCTTCACGAGCCTCGTCGGGATTATTACCACCTTGTACTCCCTCGTCCTCAGCTTTCTCTTCGCCTCCTCGAAGCGGAGCTTGACGTACTCACCGCGCTCGTTGTAGGGAACGTTCAAGCCGACCTTAAAGTCCTCCGGTGAGGTTATCTCTCCCAGGGAGGCCCTTGCCGCGGCCAGAGTCGTGGCGAGCTCGAGGCTGCTCCTCAATTCCTCTTCGCTAAGCGGGTTGTCGGCGTGGGTGATGTACATGATGTAGTAAATTGTGTGGATCTGCAGAACTTCGAGGTTCATCTCGTCGATGAGTATCTTCCCGCCCAGGACGGTGTCCTCGATGCGGTTGTAGGTGAAAATCCTGTCGGAGAGCTTTGGATAGCCGAGGGCGTTGAGAACGTAGGCAATCTCAGATTCGTCCATTCCAACGCTGTCCACGAGCGGAAAGAGGTTGTAGATGACCTTCTTCCTCAGCTCACGGTTCTGTATGGAGGCGAACTCGAGGTGAACCTTAACGTCCTTCTCGCGCTTGAGGAGGAGAATGTCCTTCTTCGCCTCGCGCAGGTAGTGGTTTGCATCTTTTCCGTCGGAGTAGCGGAGCTTAATGCCCTGATACCCTGAAAGGATAACCCCATCGACCATCTCGCAGATCTCCGGAAGAAACGGCTTAAGCCCCGGCTCGGTGTAGATCCTTATGCTCTTGAAGCGGGCAGAGACTATGAATCTGCCCGAGAAGGGAACCGTTATCGTCTCGTCTCTCAGTTTGAAGGTCGTTCCCGCGCGGAACTCAAAGATTCTGTTCACCTTTATCGGATCCCCCTCGCGGTAGGCCTCGCGGGGGTGCTTGAAGACGAGCTTCCCGTCCTCGACGATTGGATAGAGGAGGTTCGGTTTGTCAACAAACATCATGGCCTGTTTTTTGGCCAGGTGGGGGGTGTAAACCAGAACTCGGTTGAAGTCGAGGTTTGCTAAGAGGTTCGCTATTATCCCCGCCTGGCCCCCCATCCTCTCGACGTCGTACCTGAAGTGGGAATCGAACCAGGTGTGGAGTTCCTCATTGACGAGGGGAACCGCCATCGGTTTGCCCGTCTTGAGGGCGTGGACGAGCCTTGCCACGAAGTTGATGGGTTCGTTTATCTGCCTCGGGTATTCCTCCATCCTCCTCCGCACTGCCCCCGCTCCAAACTCGTCTATAAACCTTTGAACCATCTCCCCGCTGAGGTAGACTATCGCGTCAACGTTAGTGTTGTAAGCGGTGTAAATCGAAAGCTCCCTCGCCTCGTCCAGAAGCCCCGCGACCATATGTATCACCCTCAGTGACTAACATCTTGGAAATGCGGGGCGGCTCTTAAAAGGGTTTCGTTTCTCAGGGAACATCGAAAAAAGGCGAACTTGAAAGGGAAGAACCCCTCAGAACTCGGTGAAGAGTCTCCCAAGCTCGGGGATTTTCTCCATGACGTCCATCTCGCGTAGGGCGAGCCACAGAGAGGCCTGGTTGCTCGTAACCACCGGGACGCCGAGGTCTTCCTCCAAGGCCTCGATTATCTCGAACGTCCTCAGGTTGGTGCAACTTATGAAAATCGCGTCTGCCTCGTCAATTAAGCTGGCCTTCGCCAGGCGGTAGGCCTCGTAAGGCTCGAGCTTTCCGATCTGGGTGTTGTCCTCGATTCCCAGGCCCCTTATGTCGAGGACCTCGAACTCGTTGGCCTCGAGGAACTCCCTCTCCCGCTGGTTTATCTCGTCGGTGTAGGGGGTTATTACGAGAATCGACTGGGCGTCGAGTATCTTGAGGGCCTCAA
>WAMH01000155.1 GCA_015522395.1 Thermococcus sp.
AAGTACAAGGCGGTGGAGTTTGACCCCTTCTGGGAGCCTCTTTTCAACCTCACCGGCAATCCAAAGGGCTATGTTCTCTGTCGTGGGGTTCTCGAAGAGAGTGTTAAGGTTCCTGTGGTCGAGTTTTTTAATGACCTCCTCAACGATGGTCCTCAGCTGGAGAAAGTCTATGACGTAGCCGTTCCTCAGCGGGCCTTCGACGGTAACCTCAAGCCGAAATGTGTGCCCGTGTATCTCCTCTTCCTGGCCATCTATAACCACGGCGTGGGCGGCCTCGAACTTGAAGCGCTCGACGACGCGGGATTTCATCTCTCACACCGAAAACCAAATCAGGATGGACGTCTTAAACCTTTACGGTGATGCCCATGGGCTGTGGTCTGGCCGTTGATGCCAACCGGGTTATAGCTGGAGGGGTCCTCATCTTCGTTGAACCGGAGGTCTTCAAAAAGTTCCTCGAACTGAAGGAGAAGCCCCTCGTGATAGTCGGGGAAACCGGCGGCTTCAAGAAGGTAAAGGTGACTCTAACGACATATGAAGGAGCGGTGATAATAACGCGCGGCGAGACGGAACTGCCCGAGAACGCGATTCTGGTGAAGGCCAAGGAGATCCCGCTGGGGAAGTGATTTTATATCGAACCATGCATATTTTCTCCCTGACTTAATAACCCATCGTAATGTTTAAAACCCGCAGTCCTTATAAGGGGGCAGAACCATTGCCGGGCGGTGGTTAGAATGGTCAGGTACATGGTCACTTCAGCTCTTCCATACGCCAACGGACCGATTCACGCGGGACACCTCGCGGGGGCCTATTTACCGGCGGACATCTTCGTGCGCTATCTGAGGCTCAAGGGCGAGGAGGTGCTCTTCGTCTGCGGTACCGACGAGCACGGAACGCCAATAACCTTCCGCGCTCTGAAGGAAGGCAGAAGCCCGAGGGAGATCGTCGACGAGTTCCACGAGCACATAAAGACTACCTTCGAGAGGGCCAAGATAAGCTTCGACTACTTCGGCAGGACTGAGCTTCCAGTTCACTACCGGGTAAGCCAGGATTTCTTCCTCAAGGCATTAGAGAACGGCCATCTCGTGAAGAAGGTCAGCAAGCAGGCCTACTGCGAGCACGACAAGATGTTCCTGCCGGACAGATACGTCATCGGAACCTGCCCCTACTGCGGCGCCGAAAACCAGCGCGGGGATCAATGTGAGGTCTGCGGTCATCCATTGACGCCTGAGATACTCATCAACCCGCGCTGCAGCATCTGCGGCAACCCCGTAACCTTCAAGGACTCGGCTCACTACTACTTCAAAATGGAGGACTTCCAAGAGAGGCTCAGGGAGTGGGTTGAAAGCCAGGAGCACTGGAAGCCGAACGTTCGCAACACCGTCCTCAGCTGGATCAAGGAGGGCCTCGAGGAGAGGGCGATAACGCGCGATCTCGACTGGGGGATCCCGGTTCCACTGGATGACGAGGACATGAAGGGCAAGGTGCTCTACGTCTGGTTCGAGGCGCCGATAGGATACATCAGCATCACCATAGAGCACCTGAAGAGGAAAGGAAGGGAGAACGAGTGGAAGAAGTTCTGGCTCAACCTCGACGGGCAGACCAAGGTCATTCACTTCATCGGCAAGGACAACGTGCCATTCCACGCGATATTCTGGCCGGCCTTCCTGATGGCCTACGGAAAATACAGGGATGGGGAAGTCGAGGCCGAGTGGCTGCTCCCCCACGACATCCCGGCCAACGAATACCTCAACCTCGAGGGCAGGAAGTTCTCAACGAGCAGGAACTGGGCGATATGGGTTCACGAGTTCCTCGATGCATTCCCGGCAGATTACCTCCGCTACTACCTCACCGCGATAATGCCCGAAACTCGCGACAGCGACTTCTCCTTCGAGGACTTCAAGGTGAAGATAAACGAAGAACTCGTTAACAACCTCGGAAACTTCGTGCACCGCGCGCTCACCTTTGTGAACCGCTACTTCGACGGCGTTGTTCCTGAGAGGGGTGAGCTGAACGACCTCGACAGGGGGGCCTTTGAGGAGATCGAGAAGGCATTCGAGGAAACCGGCGAGCTGATAAGCAAATACCGCTTCAAGGACGCCCTCAAGCGCGTCATGGAGTTAGCGATCTTCGGCAACCGCTACTTCGACCATCAGAGGCCGTGGAAGACCGCCAAGACCGACCGCGAGAGGACGGCCACAACTGTAAACGTCTCCCTCCAAATAGTAAAAGCCCTCGGAATCCTCCTCGAGCCGTTCCTGCCGGATGCGAGCGAGAAGATATGGCACCTACTCAATCTCGAAGAACTCAAAAGGTGGGAGTTCAGCGAGGTTAAAGCCGGCCACCGCGTCAGGAAGGCAACGCCGATGTTCAGGAAGGTGACCGACGAGGATATAATCCACTTCATAGTGAACTACATAGGAAGGGGCAACCCGGAGAGCGCCAAACTGCTCCTCGACAAGTACTACAAGAGGGACGACGTCTTTAAGGTCGTCCTAGAGCGCTTCGGGGAGGCGAGGAAGGAGGAGGCTTTGGCGCTCCTCAAGAGCATCTACGGGGAAGCCCCCGAAGTGAAAAGTGAAAAGGCCGAAAAGGCCAAATTATCCGAAAAGAGGGGAAAGGCAAAGAAGGAGGGCAAAAAGATGGAGTACGTAAGCTTTGACGACTTCGCGAAGCTCGATTTGAGGGTCGGGAAGATAGTCGAGGTCAAGGACCACCCCAACGCCGACAGGCTCTATCTGGTCAAGGTCGACATCGGGGACGAGGTCAGGCAGCTCGTTGCCGGCCTCAAGAAGTACTACAGGCCGGAAGAGTTGCTCAACAAGACAGTCGTCATCGTGGCGAACCTCGAGCCAAAGAAGCTCAGGGGAATTGAAAGCCAGGGAATGCTCCTCGCGGCCGACGACGGCGAGAACGTCGCCCTGCTCATGCCGGACAAGGAGGTTAAGCTCGGCTCAAGAATAAGATGAGGCCTTGTTTTTCTCCATTTTCCTGTTTGTTCAACCAAAAGCCGTTTCTGCAATGCGGCAAAGGGGAGAGGAGAAGGGCTAAAACCTCAGCTCCACCCAGTTCTCCTTCTTCCCCTTCAGTATCTTTACGAGGCCCATTCTCTCAAGGCGCTTGAACATCCTCCAGGCGGTCGTCTTCGGCAGGCCTATCGCCTCCCTGACCTCCGCCTGGCTCGCCTTCCCGCCCCTGTCAAAGAG
>WAMH01000156.1 GCA_015522395.1 Thermococcus sp.
CCCAGCCGCGGGAGCCTGCCAAGCCCTTCTCGTGGGCCGTTTTGACCCTCTCGACAAGCTCATTCTCGGGCAGGTAGCCGCTCTTCGGGTATTTGAGCTGGTAGGTGTCAGTCCACTCGCGAGCCGGATGATTCTGCGGCTGGAAGAGAGCATCGAAGTTCCAGAACTGGGTCTCTACCATGCTCTCTGACGTCATCTCGATAAAGCCCATCTCAATGAGCCTTCTCCTTATCTTGTCGAGGAAAGCTCTGTAGGGCTGCTTCTTGCCGGGGTAGATTCTCCTGACGGGGGCTTTGATGTCAAAGCGCCTGAACTCGACTTCGCGCCACTTGCCGGACTTTATGAGTTCCGGAGTAAGGACGGATACCTGCTCCCTCAGCTTGATGCCCTTCCTCACGAGTTCCTCTCCGGCAGGGGTTATCTCGACGGCCCTCTCGGTGACCGTGTCCTCCTCGGCTATCTTCCTTCTCTTCAGCTCCCTTATAGGGACGAGCTTCTCAATCTCGCTCAGGGGGACGGTTCCCTTCTCGGCCAAGAGTTTCAAGGCCCTGTCTATGGGCCTCTCCCCTGCTTCGAGGCCCTTTTCGGTTATCTCCAGAACAAGCTTTCCGTCCTCCTTCCTGACGCTCGCCCAGCCCTCCTTTCTGAGAAGGCCGACGATGGGCTTGAGTTCATCCTCGCTGAGAACTTCCTTTAGGTCTTCGAGGGTGACTTTGTCCTTTTCCCTAAGAATTCTCAAGGCCCTCCACTCGGGCAAACCAATCTCCGCGTACCTCTTCCCGGTCTCGGTGAGAACCGCAACCTTCTCGCTCTTCTCGTGGAGCCTGGCTAAGCCCTTCGCCTGTAGGCCCAGGACCGCCCTCATCACTGCGACCTGCTCAAGGCCGGTTTTTTCAACGAGTTCCTCGAATTTGAGCTTTTTGCCCTTGCCGAGCTTTATGAGCGTGAGCTTCTCCTGATAGCTTAGCTCCATAATGCCACCTCCCGGTGAGGATGAGAGGGAGAACTTAAGAGAATTGCGGTGCTGGAAAATAGTGGAAAAGAGAAGGAGTAAAGGTGATGTTCACTTCTTGTGCGGGAAGAAGACGACCTTTCCGGTCTTGCCCGCACGCATCAGCTCGAAGGCCTCCTCAAACTTGTCGAAGCCGTTGTACCTGTGGGTTATGACCTCGTCGAGCTTGAGCTTGCCGCTCTGGATGAGGCTTGATACCGTGTACCAGGTCTCCCAGAGGTGCCTTCCTGTGATGCCGTGTATCTCAAGGGCCTTGAATATGATGAGGTTGTTGAAGTCGAGGGTAACGTCGCGCGGGTAGAGACCGAGCAGTGAGACCCTTCCACCGGGAGTTACAGCCTTAAGACCCTGCTCGAGGGCTTTTGGAGCGCCGCTGAACTCAAGGAAGACCTCAACGCCAGCCCCGTCGGTTATGCCCATCACGGCCTTGACCGGGTCCTCCTCGAAGGGGTTGATGACGTAGTCGGCACCGACTTTCTTCGCCAGCTCTCTTCTGTAATCGCTCGGCTCGCTCACGATAACCGGATAGGCGCCGCTGGCCTTGGCAACGGTTATTCCAAGGAGTCCAAGGGGTCCGGCGCCGGTTATGAGGGTGCTCCTTCCGGCTATCGGGCCAGCCAAAACGGTGTCAACGGCGTTCCCAAGCGGCTCCTGGAGGGCCGCGTGCTCGGGTTTCATCCCCTTCGGGTTCTTCCACGCGTTCTTAGCCGGGACGATGGCGTACTCGGCGAAGACACCATCCATGTCGACGCCGAAAATCTTAGTGTTCTGGCAGACGTGGTAGCGGTTGTGCTTGCAGGCGTAGCACTTGCCGCAGACGATATGCGTCTCCGCGCTTATGTAGTCTCCAACCTGAAGGTCTTCAACGCCGGGTCCAACCTCAACGACCTCTCCAGCCACTTCGTGACCCATGATCTGGGGCGGCTTTATCCTGCTCTGCGCCCACTCGTTCCACTCGTAGATGTGCAGGTCTGTTCCGCAGATGGTAGTCGCGAGAACCTTTATGAGAACCTCGCCCGGTCCGGGCTTCGGAACGTCGACCTCAACCAGCTCGGCACCGTAGGCCGACTTGGTTTTCATGATGGCCTGCATCTTTTCAGCCATGGCGATCATCTCCTAAGCTTTACAATCCATATCTGAACGGGGTCGATATAAACCTTTTGCGGGGGTTCTCTCCCCCAATCGGAAACCTTATATCCCGAGGGGAGTATCTGGGACTGGGGGCGATCCAGTAATGGTGCTAATCGTAGTTACAGGCAGGGGCGGGGCCGGGAAGACCACGACAACCGCAAACCTCAGCACGCACCTGGCCATGAAGGACTACAGGGTTCTGGCCGTTGACGGTGACCTATACCTGCCGAATCTGGGCTTCCATTTCGGACTCGATACAGTGAAGTATACCCTTCACTCGGTTCTCAAGAACCCCGATCTGGACCCGGAATGGGCCATCTACAAGCACCCGGAGACCGGCGTCCACGTCATGCCGGGGAGCACAAATCTCAAGGATGTCCTAGGAATATCCCCTAGGAAGCTCGTTGACCTGCTTGATCGGCTAAAGTACAAGTTCGGTGTGGTTTTCGTTGATTCTCCGACCGGTGTCCCCTTTGACACGCTCCCCACGTTTGAGGTCGCCAATTACCAGCTCATCGTCGTCGAGATAGAGCGTTCTCCCATTTACTCCTTTGAGATGATGGTCAAGAACGAGATCGAGAAGCTCAAGGCCATAGGCGACAGGTATCACCTCAAGATAGGTGTCATACTCAACAAGGTGCGCGAGTCGAGGGACGTTCTTGAGGACATAATAGCCGCCATTGAGGAGGATCTGGGCGTTCCCGTTCTGGGATGGGTTCCCTTTGACAACGTGGTTCCCGAGTCGATAAACGTTGGCATCCCGGTGGTTAAATACGACCCGGAAAGCGATGCCGCCGTAACTTTTATGGAGATAGGTGATGTTTTAGAGGGGTGGATGTTCGGCTGATTTCTCACGGAGGTGTCGTTATGGAGTTTGAGGAGCTGGTTGAGAAGGTAGCAAGCGGAGAGATAAAGCTCCATCAAGTGGAAAGATACACCGACGGCGACAAGAAGCTCGCCACTGAAATAAGGAGGAGGGCACTTGAGAAGAAGCTCGGAGTAAAGCTCGAGGACATCGGCCACTACTCGATAGACCCGAACAGGCTAATCGGCAAGAACATCGAGAACATGATAGGCGTCGTTCAGATACCCATGGGCGTCGCCGGGCCGCTCAAGATCAACGGAGAATACGCTAAGGGAGAATTCTACATCCCGCTCGCCACAACTGAAGGTGCTCTCGTCGCCAGCGTAAACCGCGGCTGCTCCGCTTTGACAGAGGCCGGCGGCGTTAAGACCACGCTGATAGACGACAAGATGGCCCGTGCACCGCTTCTCAAGTGTCCCGACGCGAGGAAAGCGAGGGAAGTCGCGGAGTGGGTTCAAAATAACCTCGACTACCTCCAGGAGAAGGCCGTTAGCAAGGTCACCAGGCATGGAAAGCTCCGCGGCGTTAAGCCCTTCATAGTGGGCAACAACCTCTACCTCCGCTTCGAGTTCGAGACCGGCGATGCCATGGGAATGAACATGGTGACCATCTCGAGCGAGGAGATAATGAAGGTCATCGAGGAGAAGTTCCCGGACGTGAAGTACCTTGCCCTCTCGGGCAACCTCTGCGTAGACAAGAAGCCCAACGCCCTCAACTTCATCGAGGGCAGGGGGAAGACGGTCATAGCCGAGGCGGTAATACCGAGGGAGATAGTTGAGAAGAAGCTGAAGACGACGCCCGAGCTGATAGCGGAGGTCAACTACAGGAAGAACCTCGTCGGTTCGGCACAGGCCGCTTCCTACGGCTTCAACGCACACTTCGGGAACATCGTTGGAGCGATATTTTTAGCGACGGGCCAGGACGAGGCTCAGATAACCGAAGGCTCCCACGGCATTACTCTCGCAGAGGTAACTCCAGAGGGCGACCTCTACATAAGCATCACGATGCCGAGCCTTGAGATAGGAACCGTCGGCGGCGGAACGAGGGTTCCAACCCAGAGGGAAGCTTTGAGCATTATGGGCGTCGCAGGCGGTGGAGATCCCCCTGGAAGCAACGCCAAGAAGTTCGCCGAGATAGTTGCAGGCGCGGTTTTAGCAGGGGAGCTTTCTCTCCTCGCGGCCATAGCGGCTAAACACCTCGCGAAGGCCCACAAGGAGCTCGGACGCTAAAGGGAAACCCTTACCACCTTACCCTTCTTTTCCGAGACCTCATACATCTTCCTGACCGTTTTTTCGCTCAGTTCGGTCATCATGTGCCTGCCTTTAGATCCTCTCCCCACGAACTGCTCAACCGTCGTGAAAATGACACCAAGGAGAAGGGCTCCCCACAGGCCTGCATGGAAGTAGGCCGAAAGGGAACCTACGACCAGTGTGGCAACGCCGTCTATCAGCAGACGCCATTTCCGGACTTTTCGCTTCCATCCTCTATCGCTCAGCCTTTCAAGGTCGTTCTCGGCAAGGGCCCTGAAAAATTCTCCAAGTCCCCTCTTAGGGACGACGAAAACTCTGGGCAGGGTTTCGTTGATTAGGATTAGGTCTTCCTTGATGTGGAGGACGAAGACGTAACGATTGCTCCCTCTGACATCGACCACCAGCAAACCCTCGTTCTTTCCGGGAACTGGGACTGTAGAAAAGCTCTCGGGTGAAGGGTTCTTGAACTCGAAAGCTGAGGGAAAAGCTCCCCTAACCCTCTCGGGGGAAACGTTCAGCTCGTAGTACAGGATAGGCACGGCGTTTATGAACCTCACCGAAGAGAAAACAACTTCACGCTTTAAATGACTTTCGCATCGGGCTGGTAAAACAGGTTTTTAAAGAAGACACACGAACATCAAAGAGGGGATGATGACCAATTTCCCTCACTCTGAACCGTGATGAGGAGCCGATGCTCTGACCCCTCAGGTTCCATTTTTCCCCGCCGCCTTATCCCGATTATGAAGACTCTCTCAGTCCTTGGAACGGGAACGAGATCAATGCCATTGAAGTGGAGGATCGAGAAGGGATAATCGGCAAGCATGAAGAGAACTAAGGCGAGCAGACCCACGATAATTGCCTGAACCACCACACTCTCAACCCGATGAGAGAGGACAGAATAAGGCTCAGGGCGAAGCTGATGGAGAGGTTGATGAAGGAGCGGTGCTGGTATCGTGCTCCGGATATCTTTTTCGCGAATATCAGCTTTAAGAGAGCCTCAAAGCTCTCTTCACCCTTCAATCTGAAGGCCAGCACGAACTCCGGCTTCATGAACCCTCCATGTTCAGTAGAACTGGGATTGAGAAGAGGTAAAAGGCCCTGCTGAGCTCGTCCCTCACCTCTATTATCGAAGGAAACCTGCCCTCATTATAAAGGACCTTAAGATCGGGGAAAACGAACTCCGGTGTGGGGTCCATTACTCTTTTGAACCTCACTCCCCTTGATGAGAGCCATCCTTCCACCTCCCTCATTCCGGTCGAGAGCGAGTCAAAGGTAAAGCAGGCGTAGATGCACGTTTTCTGATTCTCAAGGCTCTTAAAGGCCTTAAGAAACCTCCCCATCAGCATCACCGCTTCTTTTTCTTCTTGTAGCCCCTCCTGAAGCCCTCTATCAAACCCGAGAGAAGGAGCACCAACGGCAGGAGGTTGTCTATCCATGTCACCTCGGAGTTTCGGTAACCGAGCCAGCCCAAAAGAACGAAGCCGCCCCACAGGATCACTTGGAGCACCGAAGAAACCTTATCAACCCCCCACTTCTTATGGGCCGACCCCTTTGCAATCTCCCTGAAAACCACCTCAAGGCCCTTCTTCTTGCCCACCTCGTATTCATAGGAGGCATCGGGCTTCTCCAAGCCCTTGGCCTCCTTAGTCAGGTAGAACCATCTGTTAACATCGTCCCTCAGCTCAATCACGTAGGCGTGGTCAGAACTCCCAAGGATTTCCCTGAAGTTCATCAAAAGGGTGTATTCATCTGGATTAACCAGTCTCAGGAACCTGTCCAGACCCGATTCTATGCCGCGCGCGTACTCTCCAATGGACCTATCCTTGACCTCGTAGAGGTAGTATGTAATCCTGATGCCGCGGGGCATGCTTCCCACAGTAAAGAGTAAGAATGGGAGGTTAAAAAGTTAACCCTCAGCTCACCTCCTGAATCTTCTTCCTCACGAGCTGGTTGACAAGCTTTCCGTCGGCCCTGCCGCGGAGCTTCGCCATTGCGCGGCCCATTATCATGCCCATCGCGCCCATACCCTTGGCCTTGATGACGTCGATGTTCCCCTGAATGACCTCGTCGATTATCCTCTCGACCTCCTCTTCGCTGAGGAGCGTCAGGCCCTTCTCCTCCGCAACCTGTTGAGCGGTTTTCTCCGGGTGTTCCGCGAGTTCCTTGAATATCTCCTCAAAGGCCTCTTTGGCAATCCTGCCCTCGAGGTAGAGTTCAAAGGCTCCCCTGATGTGCTCCTCCGTGAGGTTTTCGATTGGGGCCTCCTTCTTGAGGCCCTTGAGGACCACCACGAGTATTGAAGCAACTAGGGACGGTTTAAGGCCCCTCTTAACAAGCTCCTCAAAGAGTTCGTCGCGCTCGTCGTTAACGAGGGTCTCCGCCAAGCTCCTGTCGATCTTGTACTCCCTGACAAAGCGCTCAACCCGCTCCTGCGGAAGCTCGGGCAGGTTCGCCTTTATCCGCTCCTTCATCTCGGGCGTTATGAGTATCGGCGGTATGTCTGTTTCTGGATACATCCTCGCCTTACCCGGGAGCGGGCGCATGTATTGGGTGTTGCCATCCGGCAAAGCCCTCCTCGTCTCCTCGGGGACGCCCTCGATGGCTTCCTTAGCGCGCTTGACGACCTCAACCAGGGCCTTCCTGGCGGTTTCCTCATCGGCCGCGACGAGGACGAAGGCGTCTTTTTCACCGAGGCCAAGTTTTTTGATAACCGCGTTAACCTCTAATTCTGTAATTCCATAATTCGGCAGTTCATCGATGTGGAAGATTCCGCGGACGTACTTCTTGGCCCTGTCAGCCATCTCAGTTCCGAGTCTCCTTCCGGGCTGTATCTCCCTCCCTATAAGCCCGCGGAAGCCGGGGAGCTTGACGGCGAGGACCTTTCCGCCGTTCTTTATAGCCTTCGCGACGATCTTCGAACCGGTGTTCTCAAAAACATCGGTGACGTCATGGAACTCCTCTTTGATGTCCTCGGGTTTAATGCCCCTCGAGCGAAGCTCGTCCCTTATTTTGAGCAGGTTCAGCTGCCTTTCAACCTCACGCTCGATGATCAGCGGGATCATGTCAAGCTCCTGGACGCCCTTAATCTCAACGCGAGCGCCACCCCTGATTGAAACGTTCAGGTCCTGCCTGATGGTTCCGAGGCCGCGCTTGACCTTGCGGGTGGCTCTTAGGGCATCGCCTATGTACTTGGCGACGACCTTTGCCTGCTCGGGGTGGTGTATGTCGGGGGTGGTGCTTATCTCCACGAGCGGAATGCCGAGGCGGTCGAGGCGGTAGATTACCTCCTTCTCCTTCCGCTCAACGATCCTGCAGGCGTCCTCCTCGAGGCAGACCGTCGGGATTCCAACGCTCCCCCAGGGGGTGTCGACCCTTCCGTCCATGGCAACTATGGCGGTTCTCTGGAAGCCGGAAACGTTGGAACCGTCGATGACTATTTTGCGCATGAAGTGAACTTCATCAACCGGGGCCGCGTTGAGGAGGTACCCTATCTGAAGGGCCACTTTTAGGGCCTCCCCATCGGGTCCCCTCGGCGGCTCCTCGTCCATGTAAACCAAATCCGTCAGTCTGTAGTTGCCCTGATAGACGTACTTCCTCCCCTTCTTGAATTCCTCGAGTGCGGCTGGATCGATCTCCCCCATCTCGCTTATCGTCGGTCTTAAGCGCCGCTCGAACGTGAAGTCGACCTCCTCGCTGAACTCGCTTGGAACGGGTGAAAAGAGCTTTTTCGTGTCCAGTTGCCTGTGAATCTCAAGGCCGACCTTGAGACCGAGTTCCGCGTAGTTGAACTTCTCAGCCATTCCCATCACCTCAAATAGGTGTCGAACCTCGTGTAGGGCGTTATCTCGCCGGCGTAGTTCGTGAGCATCATCTCGCGGACTTCCTTCGGGTCGTCGGTGTGGCCGAGGACCCAGGCCAGCTTGACGTAGGCCGTCTCGGGAAGCATGTCCTCGCATGGAATAACGCCCGCTTTGAGGAGCTTCCTTCCGGTGGAGTAGACGTTGAGGTTCACCCTGCCGTACAGGCACTGGCTCGTCATGCAGACGGCAACGCCCTCCTCGGTGGCGCGATCTATGGCCGGAATCAGCTCGTTGGGGGTGTGTCCGAGACCCGTTCCCTCGAGGACGAGTCCCTTGTAGCCCCTGTCAACGAAGAAGTCGATGACCTCCGGCTGGATTCCGGGGAACACCTTGACGAGGGCAACCCTCTCCTCCATCCTGTCGTCGACGTGAACCTCCGAGCCGGTTCTCCTCCTGTAGTCATCGCGCAGGAACTCTATCTCGCCC
This sequence comes from Thermococcus sp., assembly GCA_015522395.1. GTDB lineage: Archaea > Methanobacteriota_B > Thermococci > Thermococcales > Thermococcaceae > Thermococcus. The sequence continues at coordinate 8,545 of WAMH01000156.1, forward strand.
TTCGGCCATATCCTGGCTATTGGAACGTCGTTTATGCTTCTGAAAGCGTCCCTCCTTGAGGTGTGCATCTTCCTGGCCTTGGTTCCGCGGTGGGTTAAACAGTAGGTGTCGCCGGTCTCGCCGTGCATGACTATCGCAACCTCGCCGAAGTCAGCGGTGGCCATCCTCACAGAGCAGATAAGGTTCATGGCCGCATCGCTGCTGGGCCTGTCGGAACTCCTCTGCGAGCCGACGAGGATGACGGGCTTGCCGAGGTCGCGGAGCATGAAGCTCAGCGCCGAAGCGGTGTAAGCGAGCGTGTCGGTTCCATGGGTTACCACAACCCCGTCCTCCCCGTCGTTGAGGAGTTTAGCAACCTCGTGGGCTATCCTCCTCCAGTACTCCGGCTTCATGTCCTCGCTCATTATGTTGAAGAGCAGCTTCGGCGTTATGTTGGCTATCTCGAAGATCTCGGGAACGGCCTTCGCAAGCTCCTCCGCGGTGAAAGCGGCGTGAACGGCCCCGGTTTTGTAGTCTATCCTGCTTGCGATAGTTCCTCCGGTTCCAAGGATGGCCACGTTGGGGAGTTCGGGCTTCTTCAGAAAGACTTCGGTGAAGCTCACCTCTCCCCTCGGCCGGGCCTTCTCGATTATCTCGACGTCGGAAATTGCATCAACGAGTATCCCGACGTTGTAGCCGTTGTCGAGCTTTATTGTGAGGGTTTCGCCGCTGGAAAGCTCATAGGGGTTCATGACGATTCCTTCGTAGACGCTCTCACGCCCGTCCTCTTTTCTGATAATTCTGACATAATCGCCTATTTCGAGGTTTCTCTCCTTCATGAACCTCTCAACCTTGCGCATAGACCTCCCTCCGTCTTAAGGTGAGACGGGGGCAATATAAACCTTCGGGCATTAAGGGGCACAGAATGAGCATCACTTTGGCTCTATCTTGAACCTCGGCTCCTCTATCCACTCGGATTTACAGCGCGGGCACCTAGAGGGCACCTTTATCTCGGGCGGAAAAACGAAGCCGCATTTCCTGCACTCGGCGGGCTTTATGAGGAGGACTTTCCCCTCCCGCTTGAGGGTCTTCTGGATGGCCTTCAGATCCTCAAGAATGACCTTCTTTGCCCCCTTGCCCCTCATA
>WAMH01000157.1 GCA_015522395.1 Thermococcus sp.
CAAACTCGACCTCACCTTTAAAAACCCTAACCACCAGCGGCCTTCAGGTGAGAAGATGACGTACTGGACGAGCGAGGACAACGTCGCCGGGAAGCCGGGAACGGCGCTCTTCATAATCCTCCCCACAATAGGCTGCTACCGCTTCCGCATAGGGGAAGCCTGCTACATGTGCTCCTATCCAACCGCCGCGCCCAAGATAAAGTGGAGCCAGGAAGCGATAGTCGACTACGTCCGCGAGGCACTCAAAAAAATCGAGGGCAAGAAGGGGCCCTTCGCAGTTAGGATGTTCACCTCCGGTTCATTTCTCGACAACGGCGAGCTTAAGCCAGAAACCCGGAGGAAAATATTTGAGATACTCGCGGGAGTTGAGGAGGTCGAGGAAATCGTCATAGAGAGCAGGAGCGAGCTTGTGCGCTACGATGCCGTTAAGGAGCTTGCCGAGATAGTTCCGGGCAAGCACTTTGAGGTGGCCATCGGTTTGGAAACGGCGAACGACGATGTAGCAGACGTCTCCATAAACAAGGGCAACACATTCGGGGACTTCGTGAAGGCCGCTGAGATAACCCACAAGGCCGGGGCGAAGGTGAAAACCTACCTCCTGCTCAAGCCGATCTTCCTGGGCGAGAGGGACGGGATAAGGGACGCGAAGGAGAGCATAATCAGGGCCGAGCCATACACCGACACGTTCTCGATCAACATAACCGACATCCAAAAGGGGACGCTCTACGAGAGGCTCTGGGAGAAGAAGGAGTACAGGCCACCATGGCTCTGGAGCGCGGTTGAAGTATTGCTGTGGGCCAAGAGGAGGTTCCCTGAAAAGAGAATCCTCAGCGACCCGGTTGGAGCGGGTTCAAAGCGCGGCCCCCACAACTGTCTGACCGACTACGACCGGGCAATAGGAAGGGCCATCAAGAAGTTCTCGGCAACCCAGGATATCAGCTACATCGAGAACCTCAAACCAGAATGCCGCGAGAGGTGGGAGTACATCGTGGAAAACGGCCTCCTCGACTGGCAGCTGGTTACGTGGTGATTCCCACAGGCTTTGGCCTGGTTTCTTCTTAGCCGATTTCTGAAGCGTTCTACAGGATGATTCTCATGGGACAGAGATGGGCACGCACGAAAGCTTTAAATGTTGACAAACGTAAACAGGGTTAGCAAATTGCGGGTGATAACTATGGCGAACGTCGAAGGGAAAACCACCGTTGAAAAGGACGGCTACCTAGTGGTTGGAAAGGCAGAGGGTGTCGTTGAAATTGACGTCGACACTTTTCTCTGCAAGGGTTGTGGAATCTGCGTCGAGATGTGCCCGAGAAAGGTCTTTGAGTGGAGCAAGGAGCTGAGCGAAAAGGGTGTCCACTACCCCGTCCCAGTCCACGCGGAGAAGTGCGTCAAGTGCAAGCTCTGCGAGCTTCTCTGTCCGGACTTTGCCATCGCGGTAAGGTGGTGAGCATGATCGTCCGTGGCGACGAGCCGGAGCAGATTAGGCTCCTCAAGAAGCTCTACAGGCCCGGCAACTACTTCATGCAGGGCAACGAGGCCCTCGCTTACGGTGCGATCTTTGCAGGTTGCCGTTTCTACGCCGGCTACCCGATAACCCCGTCGAGCGAGATAGCGGAGATGATGGCCCGTGAGCTTCCAAAGCTCGGCGGCTACTACCTCCAGATGGAGGATGAGATAGGCAGCATAGCGGCCATGGTAGGCGCCTCATGGACCGGTTTCAAGGTGATGACCGCCACCGCTGGCCCCGGTTTCAGCCTCATGCAGGAGAACCTCGGCTACGCTGTGATGACAGAAACTCCACTCGTTCTCGTTGACGTCCAGAGGAGCGGCCCGAGCACGGGACAGGCGACGAAAGGAGCCCAGGGAGACTTCTTCCAGGCAAGGTGGGGCACCCACGGAGACCATCCGATTGTTGCCCTCTCCCCGACCAGCGGACAGGACGCCTTCTGGGAGACTATAAGGGCATTCAACATCGCCGAAAGGCTCAGAACACCCGTGGTTATGCTCTTCGACGGAGTTCTAGCCCATACCAGGGAATTGGTCAAGATTCCCGACGTTGAGGAGGTAGAGATAACCTACCGCAAGCTGCCGAAGAATGAGGAGGAGGCTAAGCTTCCATTCGGCGACCCCCACGGAGATGGAGTTCCTCCCATGCCGCTCTTCGGCCACGGCTACTTCACCCACGTCACCGGTTCGACCCACAAGGAGAATGGTTTGAGGGACGTTTACACTCCAGAAGTCCACGACAGGCTCGTTAGGAGACTCCACAGGAAGATAGAGAAGAATAAGGACGTTTACGAGAAATACGAGGAGCACTTCACGGAAGATGCTGAAATCCTCGTGGTCAGTTGGGGTGTGACGGCAAGACCTGCCCTCGGAGCAGTCCTCAAGGCCAGAGAGGAGGGTATTAAGGCCGGCCTCTTCGTGCCGAAGACTGTCCACCCGTTCCCCGGTGAGAGGATGAAACAGCTTGGAAAGAGGGTCAGGGCGGTTCTGGTTGCCGAGATGAACCTCGGGCAGATGATAATCGAGGTCGAGAGATACATCAACGACGACGTTCTGCTCAAGGGCATCAACAAGATAGGTGGGGTTCCTTTAACAGTTGAGGAAATCCTGCGCGAGATAAGGGGTGTTGCCTGATGGCCAAGGAGATTTACTCGAAGTATCCGCTCATCAAGTACCTGAGGAAGGAGGCGTTGCCAACGGCCCTCTGCCCCGGCTGCGGCGGTGGAACTGTTCTCAACGCCTTCGCCAACGCCGTGGATCAGCTCAAGATAGACCCGAAGGATCTGGTCGTCGTCAGCGGAATAGGCTGTTCGGCCTGGATAGCCTCGCCCTACTTTTTAGCGGATACACTCCACACGACCCACGGAAGGGCGATAGCCTTCGCAACCGGGGTAAAGGTCGGCCTGCCGGACAAGAGGGTCGTTGTCATAAGCGGCGACGGCGATCTGGCCAGCATAGGAGGAAATCACCTCATTCATGCTGCCAGAAGGAACATCGACATAACGGTAATCCTCGTCAACAACTTCATCTACGGTATGACCGGTGGCCAGCTGGCCCCGACGACTCCCTTCGGCGCTAAGACCACCACCAGCCCCTACAGGAACATCGAGCACCCGCTCCAGATAAGCGAGACGGTAGCGGCCGCTGGAGCTTCCTATGTTGCGCGCTGGACAACGGCCCACGTTTACCAGCTCATAGAGAGCATCAAGAAGGCCCTTCAGGTTAAGGGCTTCTCTCTCGTCGAGGTCATCTCCCAGTGCCCCGTCCAGTTTGGAAGGAGGAACCAGATGAAGGAGCCGGCCGAGATGCTCCGCTGGTACCTAAAGAACAGCGTGCCAATAAGCAAGGCGAAGAAGATGTCGCCGGAAGAACTTGAGGGCAAGTTTGTCATCGGCGAGTTCGTGAACAGAGAGAGGCCGGAGTTCGTTACCGAGCTTAACAAGCTAATTGAGGAGGTTCAGGAGCACTTCGGACTTAAGGGGGAGTGAAAGATGCAGATTAGGTTAGCCGGCATTGGTGGTCAGGGCGTAGTTTTAGCGGGCGTCATCCTCGGTGAGGCGGCCGCGATAGAGGGTCTCAACGTTCTCCAGACCCAGGACTACAGCTCCGCCAGCAGGGGCGGGCATTCCATAGCGGACGTCATAATCTCAAAAGAGCCGATTTACGACGTGATGGTCACAAAGGCAGATGTTCTCGTGGCCCTCGCCCAGCTCGGCTACGACACGGTAAAGGAGTCCCTGAAGGAGGATGGCCTGCTCATCATCGACACCGACCTAGTCAAGCCCGATAGGGATTACATAGGCGCCCCCTTCACGAGACTCGCCGAAGAATCCACTGGCCTTTCCCTCACGGTGAACATGGTGGCCCTCGGCTACCTCGTGGCCAAGACCGGCGTCGTGAAGAAGGAAAACGTGGAGGAAGCGATAAGGAGGCGCGTCCCGAAGGGGACAGAGGAAATAAACCTGAAGGCCTTCGCGGCCGGGTTTGAGGAGGGATCGAAATGAGATACCCGTTTCCGGTTGGAAAGTCCGATTTCATCCAGGGCGATGAGGCCATAGCGAGGGCGGCTATCCTAGCGGGCTGCCGTTTCTACGCCGGCTACCCGATAACGCCCGCCAGTGAGATATTCGAGGCGATGGCCCTCTACATGCCGCTCATCGACGGGGTAAGCATACAGATGGAGGACGAGCTTGCGAGCATAGCCGCGGTGATAGGAGCCTCGTGGGCGGGGGCGAAGGCTATGACAGCCACCTCCGGCCCCGGTTTCAGCC
>WAMH01000158.1 GCA_015522395.1 Thermococcus sp.
TAGAGCTTCTCTTTCTGACTTAAAACGCTTTTTTAAAGCTCAGTTTGGTAAAAAAAGGTAGGAAACACCTTGTTGTAAACCAAAGGTTTAGGGACTTTCATGTTCTACTGTATGCAACGAAGAGCTTTAACGGTTTTCGGTGGATAAATTTGAAAAATTAGAGGTGCTTGGAAATTACCTCTGCAACTTTTATCCTCTTCTCCTCTCCATCGCCGGGCCCGTAGTAGATAGCGTTAGCAGGGCACATCTCGTGGCAGGCCGGCTTCAGTCCTTTGGCTCTTCTCTCGGCGCACATGTCGCACTTGTAGACGACCTTAACGACGGGCTCGTAGCTTATCGCCCCAAAGGGGCACACTGAGAGACACATGAGACATCCTATGCACGTTTCCTGGTTTATTATCACGGCCCCGTCTCTGTCGCGGGTAATCGCGTTCACTGGGCAGACGGCCATACAGGGCGCTTCCTCACAGTGGCGACAGTTAATGGGCACACCAACGCCATTGCTCGCGAAGACAACCCTTATGTTAGGCCTCCCGTCGTGAATGAAGTCGCACACCGCTTCGCAGGTCTCACAACCTATGCAGGCGTTGAAATCGACGAGGAGCTTCATGCTCTCACCCCCGTAAGCCAGAGATGAATATCGCGCGCGGCGTATAGGCCGTCTCTCGTTGCCCTGCCAACAAGCGAAGGGCCAAGGACAACGTCCCCGGCCGCGAAGACACCTTCCCTGCTCGTCATGTGCTGGGAATCAACGACGATTCTGCCTTTCCTGTCCGTCGCTATTCCGACGTTCTCTCCAAAGGGTGGTGTTGGAATCTGTCCCATGGCGCAGACCACGTAGTCAACCTCAACCGTGAACTCGCTTCCCTCTATCGGAACTGGTTTTCTTCTCCCTGTTTCATCGGGCTCGCTGAGTTTTGTTCTAACGAGTTTAACGGCCTTTACCCTTCCCTTCTCGCCGATGATTCTTTTTGGCATCGTTAGTTCGAGCCACTCAACGCCCTTTTCGCGGAGAAGGTTTATCTCGTAGCTTCCTGCCGGGGCCTCCCTTATTGTTCTGCGGTAGCTCATGTAGACCTCCTCGGCCCCAAGAAGGAGGCTCTCCAACGCGGCGTCACACGCGGTGTGTCCTGCCCCGACCACCATCACTCGCTTACCTTTTATCTCCGGGACCTTGCTCCAGTCCATGTGGCCGAGCTTGGCGCTTTTTATTTTGAAGAGATACTCAAGGGCCTTGAAGACCCCATCAAGCTCGATTCCTGGGATGTCCGCAAGCCATGACTTCCATGTTCCCGTTGCAATGAGAACCGCGTCGAAGTCCCTCACAAGTTCCTCGAAATCAACGGTTTTCTCGACGAATTCATCTCCCTCGTCTTTTCTCTCGCCCGAGATAACCTTGACGCCCGTGTGGAACTTCACGCCCATTCGCTCCATCAAGTCTCTGTAGCCGAGCCTGACCCTCTCGACGGGAATCCTGAACTCGGGAATCGCGAAGAGCATCAGTCCCCCCGGCTCGGGCAGTTTGTCGTAAACGTGAACTTCATGTCCCCTGCAGGCCAGGTAGCCGGCCGCGGAAAGTCCCGCGGGTCCTGACCCTATTATCGCGACCCTTTTCCCGCTCGGCTCTGGCCTCTCAAGGCAGTGAAAGGCGAAGTTTATGCCGTTCATTCAAATCCCTCCCCTATCCTCTTTGCCGATTCGACCCTTTTACATTCCGGACACAGGAAAACATCGAAAAGACCCCTCTCCTTCCCCCATTCGACCTCTTTAACCGTGAAATCTGTCAGTTTACCGCAGTTTTCACACCGGGCTAGGGGAAACGTTGCCGAGCTACCACTGGATTTGGGGGAGGGCTTTATCGCTCCGACCGGACAGAGCTTGAGGCAGAGCAAATCACCGTCACAGAGCCCGGGCTCAAAGGTTATCGTCCTGATTCCCTCTCTGTCAGTGTAGCTCAAAGCCCCGCCCATGCAGGTTCTTACGCAGGCGATACAGCCTATGCACTTCTCCCAGTCAAAGCTGGGGAACATCATGGGCCCTCCTCAGGGCGATTCTCTCGGCGTAGGACTTTCTCCTCCTTACGGAGAACCCGTTGGGCTCTTCGTAGGTTAGCGCCCCCGTCGGACAGGTCTGGACGCAGAGTGGGAGCTTCCCCTTGGCCCTTCTTTCCGGACAGAGGTCGCACTTTACCATGATTTTTCCAGCCATTTCAGGTATTCCAAAGGGACACGCCAGGAGACACATATCGCACCCTATGCACTTCTTGATGTCTACTATCACAGCCCCATCTTTGTCCCTGAAAAGCGCTCCAGTTGGGCAGGCCTCTATGCACGGCGCCTTCTCGCAGTGGCGACAGTTGAGGGGGACTGCCGAGCCTTCGAACTCAAAGACCGTGATGAAGCTCCTCCCGTGTTCCCTCTCACATGCAACTTCGCAGGCCCTGCATGCTATACACTTGCCGGGGTCAATCAGGATTCCGGTCACGCTGCCACCCCCTCGTTCCTGAGCTCCTCCAAAATACGCTTCGCCTCGGCATCGCTAATGGCCTTGACTCGACAGGCGCATGCCTTGGTGTCCGGGATTTTTGAAACCGGGTCGAGGGCATCGTTCGTCAGGACGTTGGCCCCCCAGTGCCATGGAATAGCAACCACGCCGGGCTTCACCGCCTTCGTCACTTTCACCCTCGCCACGTACCTGCCACGCCTGGTCTCGATGAGCGTCCATTCCCCGTCTTTTAGCTCAAAGCGCTCCGCATCGTTCGGGTGAACCTCGAGGAAAGGCTCCCTCCAGCGCTTCCTCAGGAGCTCGCTCCTCCCGGTCATGGTCAGCGTGTGGAAGTGCCCGACGTATCGCATCGTCGTCAGAATCAGCGGGTATTCTTCGTCAGGCGTTTCCGCGGGTGGTCTGTGCTCAACGGAAGCCAGATGGGCCTTCCCATCGGGTGTTAAGAACCTCTCAGTGTAGAGAACCCTCGTTCCCGGGTGGTCTTCGCTCGGACACGGCCAGTGGATTCCGGCGAGGTTTTTCTTGAGTCTCTCGGGCGTTATTCCCCTGTACTGGGGAACGATTGCGTTTATCTCCCTCAGTATCTCCTCCGGGGAGTCGTAGTTGAAGCCCCTTGCTCCGCTTCCGGTAAAGCCGACCGCCTTTCCTATCTCGCTCACTATCCACCAGTCTGGCCTCGCTTCCCCCGGCGGTTCCATAGCCTTGAAACTCCACTGCACGCGCCTCTCCGTGTTGGTGAGGGAACCCTCGTTTTCGAGCATCGAAGTTGCGGGCAGAATTATGTCCGCCAATCTTGTTGTCTCTGTGGGGAAGATGTCCTGCACGACGAGGAATTCGAGCTTTCTAAGGGCCCTGAGGACGTTCCTTGAGTTGGCCTCGCTTATGACGGGATTTTCACCCATTATGTAGTAGGCCCTAAGCCTGCCCCTCAGCGCTTTGTGGGTCGCCTCGACCGTTGTCAGGCCGACCTCACCGCTGGGCTGAACCCTCCAGAATTTTTCGAAGGCTTTCCTCTCTTCGGGGTCCGTTACCGGCCGGTAGCCGGAAAAGACGTTTGGAAGAACGCCCAGGTCACAGGCACCCTGAACGTTGTTCTGGCCACGCATCGGGGATGCACCGTTTCCGGGCCTTCCTATGTGCCCGGTTATCGCTATGAGCGTCGCGACGGCCCTGACGTTGTCGTAGCCGTGAACCGACTGCGTTAATCCCATTGCCCACGTTATGACAGCGTTTTCTGCCCTGGCGAACGTTACCGCGGCTTCCTCTATCAGCTCTGCCGGAACGCCGGTTATCTCCTCCACCCTCTCCGGGGAGTACTTCTCAACGGTCTTCTTCAGCTCTGAGAAGCCAACGGTTCTTTTTTCAACGAAATCCTTGTCGTAGAGGCCGTGTTTGATTATAACGTGCATCATGCCGTTTGCGAGGGCTATGTCCGTTCCGGGATAAAGCTGGAGGAATATGTCCGAGAACCAGGCGGTTCTTGTATAGCGCGGGTCAACGACGATGACTTTTGCTCCCCTCTCCTTGGCCTTGAGGACGTAGCGGAAGCCGACCGGGTGGGTTTCGGCGTAGTTGTGACCCCAAATCACTATCACGTCCGCCATCTCGATGTCGCGGTAGGTGTTGGTCATGGCTCCGGCACCGAAGACGACCTTCAGGCCTGCAACCGTCGAGGAGTGGCAGAGCCTCGCGCAATGGTCGATGTTGTTGGTTCCGAGCATTCTGGCCAGCTTTTGAATCAGGTAGTTGGGCTCGTTGTAGGTTTTGGCCGAGCCGAAGAACATGAGCTGGTTGGGGTCGTCTCTGGCTATCTCCCTTAGTCTCTCGGCGACCTCTTTAATAGCATCGCTCCAGCTTACCTCGACGAACTTTCCCTCTTCCTTTGCCTTGAGAGGTTTTTTCAACCTGTCCTTTGAGAGCAAATCGAGAACGGCGTTCCCCTTCGGGCAGAGGCTTCCGTTCTCGTTCGGA
>WAMH01000159.1 GCA_015522395.1 Thermococcus sp.
CGATGGAGGTCTGGGGTGGAGCTACCTTCGACGTGTGCATCCGCTACCTCAACGAGGACCCCTGGGAGAGGCTTCGCCTGCTGAGGGAGAGCATAAGGAAGACCAAGCTTCAGATGCTTCTCAGGGGACAGAACGTCGTCGGTTACAGGCACTATCCAGATGATGTGGTTGAAAAATTCGTAGAACTGGCCCACAAGAACGGGATAGACATATTCCGCGTTTTCGACGCCCTCAACGACGTCAGGAACATGGAGGTGGCGATAAGAAAGGCGAAAGAAGTGGGAGCGGAAGTTCAGGGTGCGATAGCCTACACGACCGGTAAAATCTTCACGCTCGAGTACTACATGAAGAAGGTCGAGGAACTGCTAAAGCTGGACGTCGATGTCATAACGATAAAGGACATGGCCGGCCTTCTGACGCCTTGGAAGGCCTACGAACTGGTCAGCGAGATAAAGGAGATCTACGGCGTTCCGGTCAACGTTCACACCCACTCCACGACCGGAATGGCGGTCGCGACCTACCTCAAGGCTGTCGAAGCTGGGGCCGACTTCATAGACACCGCCATAAGCCCGCTCGCCTTCGGAACGGCCCAGCCGGGCATACAGACGATATGGCACGCCCTTCCGGAAGCCGTTGGTTCTCACCTCGACCGCGAGCTGATTCACGAGGTGTCTCGCTATCTCAAAAAGCTCCTGGATGAGAAGTACTCCGGCTTACTCCACAAGGAAACGCTCATGGTCAACCCATACGTCCTCAAGTACCAGGTTCCCGGCGGGATGTACTCCAACCTGATAAGCCAGCTCAAGGAGATGAAGGCCTTAGGCAGGCTCCAGGAGGTTCTTGAGGAGATACCAAAGGTGAGGGCCGACCTGGGCTGGCCGCCGCTCGTAACCCCGACCAGTCAGATAGTAGGAACCCAGGCAGTCCTCAACGTCCTCTTCGGCAGGTACGAGCGTATAACTGAAGAGGTCAAGAACTACATCAAGGGCCTTTACGGCAGACCGCCGGCGGAGGTAAACCCCGAGCTTAAGGCAAAGGTGCTCGGAGATGAGGAACCGATAAGCGTTAGACCAGGTAAACTTCTTGAACCGGCCCTCGAAACCTGCCGGAAGGAGCTTGAGGAGCTCGGCTACCTTGAAAAAGAGGAGGACGTCCTGACCTACTGCCTCTTCCCGCAGATCACCAAGGAGTTCTTTGAGAGGAGGAAGACCGGAAGAAAGACCCCACCAATGCCGCCGAGCGCTCAGAAGCTCAAGCTCTACGTGAATGGCGTCGAGTTCGAGGTTGGCGTTGAGGGCGTCGATTTGAACGCGCTTAAGTACCTGCCGCAGGTAGCGGCTTCGGCTCAGGCTCCCACAACGGCTCCATCCACCGGCACGGCACCGGTCTCTGCTCCAAGTGTTTCGACTGCTACTCCAACTCCAGCGCCGGCCGCTCCTGCTGCTCCGGCTCCAACTCCTGCTTCGGCTGGTGAGGGTGTTGTAACCTCGCCAATGCCGGGGAAGATTCTGAGGATATTGGTCAAAGAGGGCGAGCAGGTTAAGACTGGTCAGGGACTGGTTGTTTTGGAAGCAATGAAGATGGAGAACGAGATTCCAGTGCCAAAGGACGGAGTAGTGAAGAGGATTCTCGTGAAAGAAGGTGACACCGTCGACACAGGACAACCACTAATCGAACTTGAATGAAGCGCTTTATGACCTTCTTTTATTTTCCGTTCGGTTTTTAGCGTTTTGATGTAAAACTCAACGGTCTTTTTTCGAGCTTGAGTTCGAAACCGAATTTTCCTCGGTTTTTCACCGAAAGGCATTTAAGTATCGAAAGTGGACACTAATGTGCAAAATTTAATGGAGGTGCAATAATGAACTCCGCTGTGGCCATTTTGCTGGCTGCTGCCATCTATCTGGGCATGTACTTCAGCTACGGTAAGAGCCTCCAGAACAAGGTCGTCAGGGCCGATCCCAACAGGCCCACACCGGCCCACAGGCTCTACGATGGCGTTGACTACGTTCCAGCGCACCCGCTCGTTCTCTATGGACACCACTTCGCATCGATTGCAGGTGCCGGGCCAATCGTCGGTCCGGCGATAGCGATGGCCTGGGGCTGGCTACCGGGACTCCTGTGGGTCTGGTTTGGAAACGTCTTCATCGGTGCCGTCCACGACTACCTGGCATTGATGTCATCGGTTCGCTACGATGGTAAATCAGTCCAGTGGATTGCAGGAAAGCTCATGAGCAAGAGGACTGGAATAGCGTTCGAGCTTTACATCTGGTTCGCGCTGCTCCTGGTTGTAGCGGCCTTCACCGCGGTTATCGCGGGAATCTTCACCAAGACCCCACAGGCGGCTACCGCCTCGATACTGTTCCTGGTAACGGCAATAATCGTCGGCTGGCTCATGTACAAGACCAGCCTGCACTTCGCCGGTTCAACCATCGTCGGACTGACGTTGCTAGTGATCTCAATATGGCTTGGCTTCAAGTACCCGATTCACGCCAGCTACCACGCATGGGCGATATTCCTGCTGTTCTACATCATCATAGC
>WAMH01000160.1 GCA_015522395.1 Thermococcus sp.
GGAGGGCTGCTTCTTCCCGTGCGCTGAGCCCGGTGAGGGCACGAAGATCCTCTTCAAGAACGGCTTCAAGACCCCCGACGGAAAGGCCCACCTCCAGCCCGTTGACTGGCGCGAACCGCCCGAGATGCCCGACAGCGAGTACCCCTTCTGGCTCACCAACTTCAGGCTGGTCGGCCACTGGCACACCAACACGATGAGCGGGGAGAGCCCGAGCCTTGAGAAGCGCTGGCCCGAGGAGTACTTGATGATAAACCCGAAGGACGCCAGAGCGCTCGGGATAAAGAGCGGCGACCTGGTTAAGGTATCAACGAGGCGCGGGAGCATCCTGGTGAAAGCAGAAGTTACGGACCACGTCAGGGAAGGCGTCATAGCAATGCCCTGGCACTGGCAGGCCAACTTCCTGACGCTAGACGAGATACACGAGAAGACCAAGATGGCCGAGCTGAAGGCCGTCGCGGCTAAGGTTGAGAAGGTGGAGGAGTGAGGTGGTTGAGATGGCCCACAAGAAGATTTTCCTGGATTACAGCCGCTGCATTGGCTGTAAGGCCTGTGAAGTGGCCTGTGAGATGACCCACGGGAACGCCCGCATCAGCGTCTTCGAGTTCCCCGATCTCGTCACCGTTCCCTTCAACTGCCGCCACTGTGAGAAGGCACCGTGTCTCAACGTCTGTCCGACGGGAGCTCTCTTCAGGGACGAGGACGGAGCGGTTGCATTCAATCCGCTCGCCTGTATCGGCTGTCTAATGTGCGCCGTTGCCTGTCCCTTTGGGATACCCAAGCTGGACGAGGAGAACAAGATCATGGACAAGTGCGACCTCTGTGCCGACAGAAGGGCCGAAGGAAAGCTTCCGGCCTGCGTTTCGGCCTGTCCAACCGAGGCCCTCAAGTTCGGTGACATAAACGAGGTGCTCTGGAACAGGGAAGGAAAGATAGTCGCCAACCTGAAGAGCTCCGCCGAGAAAGGGGAGGGCGAGAAGGCCTACCTAATCCTCTGATATTAATTTTTTTGCGAGGAAAACCAATGGTTTAAAACAAGGGGTGATGGACCGTGAACGAGAGTGTCATCTTCCTGTCATCGGCCCTCCTGCCCTTCCTCCTCCTGCTGATCTACAAGATGGAGGGCAGGGGCGCGGACTCAGTGGCCGGAGCAATAATGGGCCTGGCCCTGCTCATCAACGGCTACGGAACCTACGAGTTCTTCAGAGGAGGCGCCGAGAAGGTTTACCACTATGCCTACACCAGCGGCGGAAACCTCGGCGAGGTCTTCGGCCTCAACGTTGACGTCGCCTCGGTTCTGATGGGATTCACGTCCCTCCTGATAGCGTTTCTGGTGATCCTCTATGCCGCGGACTACATCGGGCCCAAGAACAGAGCGCACCCGCTTGAAAGCGGAAAGGGCAAGTTCTATGCACTCTTCGGCCTGCTAACCGGAGCCACAATGGTCTTTATATACTCAACCAACCTTGTGCAGTTCATAGTTGGACTGGAGCTCATGGCCATAGCGCTCCTCTACATGGTCGACTTCTACGGCAACGCCGGAAGAAAGGCCCTCAAGGGTTTCCTGGTGCTCAACCTCGCGGTGTTCCTCATGGTCATCGCAACGGCCATTCTCGGGAACGCCCAGGAGCTGGCAAAGATGGGTTCGATTGCCCAGTCAACCAAGGACACCGCCTTCACGCTGCTGATCTTCGCGGCACTGGCGATGAGCTCCCAGCTGTTCTTCTACTCGTGGCTCCCCGACTCAACCGCCGGTCCGGTTCCCGCTTCAGCCTACATACACTCCGCCTCGATAGTCCCGCTTGGAAGCTACATGCTCTTCAGGGTCATACAGTACATGAACCCGGGCAGAAGCGAGTTCTGGCTCCTCGGACTGCTGACGGTTGCGCTGATACTCCTGATGATGATTTACTACCCGATACAGCGCGACGGAAAGAAGTTGATAGCCTACTCCACCATGGCCCAAGCTGGAGTGGCCTACATAACCCTAGCCTACGCGCTCCTCGGACACGTCGCAGGGCTTCAGATAGCCCTCTATCAGGTGGTCAACCACGCCTTCGTTAAGTCACTGGCGTACATGAGCATAGGCGCCTTTGCATACTCCCTCGGAACGACGGACTTCACCGAGGTCAGGGGGATCAGACACAGCCTCCCGTGGGCCAGCATAGCCTGGTTCATGAGCTTCTTTGGCCTAGCAGGCGTCCTGCCGCTCGGACTGTTCTTCAGCAAGGCCTTCACCATAATGAGTACGAGGCACGCTGAGGGAGTCGCCTCCTGGCTCTTCCCGGGCGTGGTGCTCTTCGACGCGGCGATATTCCTCGTGGTCGTTATCCTGTGGTTCAAGGAGATATTCTTCGGAGAACCCAGCCCGGCCAGTGAAGTTCACTCGTCAAAGCTCATGACGGCAGTGATGGTGACCCTGATACTCATAGGCATAGTCGCGCCCTGGGTGACCTTGGACGTTGTTATGAAGATAGGGTTCATGGGGTGATGTGAGATGTTCATAGAGTACGCCATAGGTGCCTTCATCCTGGGTGGACTGCTCGGCTTCATAAGGGACTACAAGTCCGCCGTCAAGGCATCGAGCTTCATGGCGTTCCTCGGTTCACTGCTCCTCCTCGGGGAGGTCTACAACGTCTACACGAACGGCCCGGTGAAGGTCAACCTCTACGGACTGCCGCTGAACGTAACCGACGTCTCGGCGGTCTTCCTGCTCATAATAGGCATCGTAGGAACCGCAGTTTCACTCTACGCGATAAGCTACATGGACATATTCGAGAGAACCGGCAAGGGCTGGGTCTACGCGATAGCCTACAACACCTTCCTCGCTAGCATGGCCCTTGTCGTTACAGTGGACAGCATGGAGTACTTCGTTGTGAGCTGGGAACTTATGACCCTAAGCTCGTTCATACTCGTCTTCTTCAGCGAGAGGAAGAGGGACGTAAATGCAAGCGCGAAGTATTACATCACCATGCACTTCCTCGACACGATACCACTCTTCCTGGCCCTCGGAACCGCATACTCCCTCGTTGGGAGCTTCGACAAGCTGAGCTTCGAGAACATAGGAAGTGCCCTGATGACGGCCCCGGCACACACCAAGATAGTCTTCGGAGGCCTTCTCCTCATAGCGTTCATGACCAAGTCGGGCATAACCCCGTTCCAGTTCTGGGTTGCCGAGACCTACAGGGCGGCCCCGAGTAGCGTCTCTGCTGTGATGGCCGGTGCAATGGAGAAAGTAGCCCTCTACGGCCTCATAGCCCTCGTCTGGAAGCTCGTGGGAACCACGTACTCCCTCGGCCTTCTCGTGGCCCTCCTCGGTGCCATAACGCTCACCGTTGGAACTCTATATGCTCTCAGGGAAACCAACGCAAAGAGGCTCCTAGCTTACCACAGCGTCGGCCAGATGGGCTACATATGGCTCGGCATCGGCATAGGCATGGCGCTCATTCCAAAGGGAGGGGCACTGGGAGCAATAGGTGCCCTTGGAGCTTTCGCCGGTCTCTTCCACGCGCTCAACCACGCAATATTCAAGAGCTCGCTCTTCCTCTCAGCCGGAGCCGTTGAGTACAGAACCGGAACCGTTGAACTTAACGAGCTTGGTGGCCTTGGAAAGCACATGAAGTGGACTGCCCTAGCGGCGCTCTTCGCCTCGCTGGCCATCTCGGGAGTTCCGCCATTCAACGGATTCATAAGCAAGTGGCTCATCTACGTCTCAGGTTACCAGTCCGGAAACCTCCTGCTGGCCTTTGGAGCCGTTCTGGCGGCACTGATAAGCGCAGCAACCCTAGCATCATTCGTCAAGTTCTACGGAACCCAGTTCGGCGGCGAGATGGAGAGGTACGAGGAAGTCAGAGAGGTCCCGGGAACGATGATCGCCGGTCAGTGGATACTGGCCGGACTGACGCTGCTGATAGGCATCTTCCCGGGAACTGTCACTGGAGTGCTCAATGTCTTCAACGCCCCGGTGGAGGGTAACCTCTACAAGATCGGCTTTAAGTCAGTGCTCTTCAGCCCGGTGCTCTTCGTGATACTGCTGGGTGTCCTGGTCTTCGGGTTCTACCTGGCGCTCAAGCCGAGCTACGGAAAGGAGGCCAAGCCCTGGGACTGCGGTTCAACCCAGATAGACGAGGATGAGTACAGAATAAACGCGGAAGGCTACTACATCAAGTACGAGCGCAAGATAGACGGCTTCTACCGCTTCGGCGACTGGTTCTACGCGGTTGGAGCGGCCATAATCCACTACATAGTCAGGGGGTACATATGGATGGCCAGCTACTTCGTCAAGATCGTCGACACACCCTACACGAAGGTTGAGAGCGTTGCAGACCTGAGGAAGAGCGAGGTGCTCTACGGTGACGAGGAGGCACTTAAACCGCTCGTCAGGTTCCTCAGGATAGCCTGCGACGTGCTCCCAGGAATCAGACTCGGAACCTTCGTGGTCCTGGCCCTGATCACCGTGGGAGTGGTGATAGGAATACTGATGGCACTGTGAGGTGAGGAAGATGGAGACCGCCGTGAAACTCGGATTCAGCCTTGCCGGCATCATAATAATGCTGTTCCTCCCGCCCTACCTGGACGGTATAGCGAGAAGGGTCAAGGCCAGGCTTCAGTACAGGCGCGGGCCGCCGCTCAGCCAGACCTGGTACGACCTCAGAAAGCTCTTTGGAATGCCCTCGGTTAAGCCAACCAAGAAGGCACTCTTCACCTGGGCACCGTACATCGCCCTCGCCTCGGCCATCAGCGCCGCGCTGCTCCTCCCCTACGGCAACGTCGTCCCAGTGGACTTCGGCTACAACCTAGTGGTGTTCTTCTACGTGGTGCTGATGGTCAGCGTCTTCCTCATGCTCGCCGGCCTTACGGTGCAGAACGCCTTCAGCCACCTCGGTTCGGCAAGGGAGATGCAGGTGATCCTGACGGTGGAGCCCTTAATAGCGATACTCTACGGCGTCCTGGCATACAACTCAGGCTCGCTCGACCTCTACACCATAATGACCGGGCTTCACCTAACACCCTCGCTGGTGCTGACCTACATCCTCCTGGCCTACGCGCTCTACGTCGAGAGCGGCTTCGTGCCCTTTGACATAGCAGAAGCCGAACAGGAGGTCATAGGCGGGCCTTTGAGCGAGTACAGCGGAAGGCTTTTAGGGGTCTTCTACTACGCGATCTACATCAAGCGCTTTGCCCTGCTGTGGTTCTTCATCAGCCTGCTGACACTCCCGTGGATAGGACCCATAGGCACGCCAGAGAAGGCGGCACTCGTCCTGGCGTTGCAGTTCGTCCTGACGGTGGCCTTCTATCCAATAATAGCGGCTCTTGAAGCCACCAACGCAAGGCTCAGAATAGACCACGTGGTCAAGATGAACACCCGCGCTTTCTTCGCGGGACTTATAATACTCGCAATGGCTTTCATGGGGTGGTGAATATGGTGAACACAAAGGATTTGGAGGCTCACTTTGAGTTTGAATGCAAAGCCTGTGAGAACGGCCGCTGTGCGAAGGCCGACGTCAACTCCATACTATCGGAGAGAAAAGGCCTCAGAGACTTTTACGAGGCCTTCAAGGAGCACATAAAGGGCTGCAAGAGGATGACCTACGGCCAGTACCAGTTCGTCATCGATAGGGAAGTCCTCCCGGAGGCCGTGCTCTGGTGGCACAACCACCCGGAGTTCAAGGAAACCCACCTGTCGACGGCGGTCGGAACCGACGAGAGGCCATTGAACGGCCACTTCGTTTACATGCCCTTCCTCAACGTTCAGGTTGAGTTCGCCAACGAGCCCGAGAACTACTGGGTCTTCCTCAGGACCTACCTGCTGGCAGACGACCCGAGCTTCCCGAGCGTGGCGGAGAAGCTTCCAGCTGCACTGTGGATAGAGAGGGAAGTGAAGGACTTACTCGGCTTCAAGCCGGTTAACCATCCCGACCCGAGGAGGCTCATCCTCCCGGAGGACTGGCCGGAGGGGGTTTACCCCCTGAGAAAGGATATGGACTACAGGCACTCGCCAATTACCGAGCCGAAGGTTGAGTTCAAAGAGAAGCCCGAGGACACGACGCTGGTCCCGATGGGGCCCGCACACATGGGTATTGAGGAGCCAGCACACTTCAGGCTCTTCGTCAAGGGTGAGGAGATCGTTGATGTCGACTACCGCGGCTTCTACTCCCACCGCGGTATCGAGAAGACCGGCGAGGGAAGGCTAACCTACAACCAGGTGCTCTTCCTCGCCGAGAGGATCTGCGGTATCTGCGGCTACCAGCACTCCGTCAGCTACGCGATGGCCGTTGAAAGGCTGGCCGACGTCGATATACCCGACAGGGCGCGCTACATAAGGACCCTCCTCCTAGAGCTTGAGAGGATCCACAACCACCTCCTCTGGGTAGGCATAGCTGCCCACATGGTGGGCTACGACACGGGCTTCATGCACGCCTGGCGCATCCGCGAACCGGTGATGTGGCTCGTTGAGCGCCTAACAGGAAACAGGAAGCAGTACGGTATGAACATCGTCGGCGGGGTCAGGAGGGACATACTCGACTACAGGAAGGAGGAGATACTGAAGGTCGTCAAGCAGATACGCGAGGGGACCAAGACCTTCCTCGACGTAGCCCTGAACACCAACACGTTCATCAAGCGCGCCGAGGGAGTTGGAATCCTGCCCTACAAGGTTGCTAAAGCCTACTCCGTCCTCGGGCCCACTGCGAGAGCCAGCGGAAGGAAGATAGACGTGAGGAAGGACCAGGCCGTCAAAACGGCCACCGCATACAACGAGATCGACTTCAAGGTCCCGGTCTACAAGGAGGGCGACGTTTTAGCTAGAGTCCTCGTCAGGATGGACGAGCTCTTCGAGAGCCTCTGGATGGTTGAGCAGCTCATCGACCAGATGCCGGGCGGGGACATAATGGTTCCGATCGGAAAACTGCCGGAGTACGAGGAGGCTCTGGGCTTCACCGAGGCCCACCGCGGTGAAGTGGTTCACTACGTCATGACCGGGGAGAAGAACAAGGTCTACCGCTGGAAGGTTCGCGCTCCAACGTACAACAACCTGCCCGCTGTGCCCGAGATGCTCAAGGGCTACCACGTTGCAGACGCGCCGCTCATCATAGCGAGCATTGACCCGTGCTACTCCTGTACGGAGAGGGTGCAGTTCGTGGACGTGAACACAGGTAAGGTGAAGGTCCTCACCGAGGCCGAGTTCAACGAGCTCTCCATCAAGTACAAGGGGGTGTTCTGATGGCCGAGAGCGCTTCCTACACCGAGAAGCTCAAGAGGTGGGACCGCTTCAAGGCAGAGAAGTTCAGCAAGAAGGCCCCGGTCACCACCCCCTATCCCTTTATCGACATCGAGAAGCCGCCGGAGTACAGGGGAATACCGCACATCAACCCTGAGAAGTGCATAGGCTGCGGTGCCTGCGTGAACGCCTGTCCGCCCGATGCCCTGATAATGGAGTGGGACAAAGAGCACGGCGTGAAAAGGCTCACCTACAACGCGGCTCGCTGTATCAGATGTGCGCGCTGCATCGAGGTCTGCCCGACGGGGGCAATGGAACCAACCACTAGGTTCGAAGTAGCCACCGACAACAAAGAGGATTTGGTCGAGGTAGTTGAGCACAAGTTAGCTTACTGCGAAGAGTGCGGTGAATACCTCGACTTCACGGAGAGGCAGATAGAGTACGTCAGAAACATCCTTCCGAAGGACGTCTTTGACGCCTACGCCCTGGAGGACAGGATAAAGCTCACCCAGGAGGAAAAGATGCGCAGAACGGTCATCAAGCTCAGGGAAACGGAGGGCAACGTCTACCCAGCGTTCATGCTCGTAAGGGAGACGAAAGATGATGGGGGTGAGGAGTGATGGGGCGCTTAAAGTCCGTCTGGGTTTACCACGTTGACGCAGGCTCGTGCAACGGCTGTGACATCGAAGTCCTCGACGTCCTCAGCCCCTACTACGACCTGGAAAGGCTCGGTGTTAAGATAGTTCCCAATCCGAGGCACGCGGATGTGCTCTTCATAACCGGACCGCTCACGAGGCAGACGAGGATAATGATAAGAAAGGCCTACGAGGCCATGCCTCCAAAGCCGAGGATAGTGGTCGCGATAGGAACCTGTGCATCCAGCGGTGGGATCTTCTACAACAGCTACGCCCTTTACAACACGTCGCCCCAGCGCGGAAGGGACAGGCTCAGGAGCGGTGGACCCGAGATGGTGGTGCCCATAGACATGTACATCCCCGGCTGTCCGCCCAGCCCGGAGGAGATACTCTACGGCGTCGCCCAGCTCCTCGGCATCAAGGAGAAGAAGATGAAGGGCGAGTACTGGATAGCCCTCCCGCCCGCGGAAGAGCCGGGCAGGGAGAACGAGATAAAGTTCAGGATACCGGACAGGCCGATACCGCTTCGCTACTGGCTGACCCTTCGCGAGGAGCTCAGGAGGGTCGTCGGATACTACGACCGCGATGCCGTCCTCAACGATTTCATCGAACTCGTTGGAAAGGCCTACGAGGAAGCCCCGGACAACCCGGAGGAGAAGCTCCACGACCTCATAACCGGCTACTTCCTCAAGGAGAAGGACTCCAGGGTCAAGGTGGCAATGCGCTTCCTTGAGAACGAGTTCTGGCGCCTCGTCAGGGAGTATCGCGAGTGGGGTGAAGCCCTGAGGGAAAAGTACCCAGTCACCGCGGGTGTCTGAAGTGCCCTGGAAGCTCTACCGCTTCAAGTTTGAGGACTATCCGGAGTACTCGGCGAGGATAACGGGCCACTTCGCCGGTGACATGCTCATCATCGAGGAGGAGGGCGAGCTGAGCGAGGATGCAGTAAAGCTCCTCAAGGAGTCCCTCGGGGTCGATGAAAACGCAAGGAAGTTCGACATAGAGCCGAGGGACGTCATGAAGCTTCCGCTGGAGAGGCTACCCGAGGAGGACAGGAAAACCATCCTGAAGGCACTGGAGAAGCTCGACTCCGAGAGCAAACTCCACATCGAGTACCGCTACCAGCCGAGCTTCGATTGATTTTTATTTTCATCCAAAACTTTTCTGGGGGTGAAGGGATGGACGCTGAGACACTGAGAAAGGCGAAGGAAGAACTCATAAGGCGCGTTAAGGATTTCTACGGCGACAACCTGCTCTCGATAGTCTTCTACGGCAGGCACCTGAGGGACCCAAGCTTCCCTGAGATAGACGTCGTCGTGATAATCGATAAACCCTACGACCCTGTGAAAATGAACCGCGTTGCTGACTTCGTTGAAAGGGTTAGGGACCCGATAGAGGAGAAATACGGCTATCACGTTTCCTTCGAGCTTTACACGAGGGAAGAAGCCGAGAACTTCCACTCCGGCTACCTCGACGTCTTCGTGAACTACGAGATAGCCTACGACAGGGACGGCTACTTTGAGTGGCTCAAGGGGGAGATGCTGAACCCTGAAACGGTGATGAAGCACGTCCAGTACCTCAGCACCATCGAGTACATTCCCTTGGACAGGGAGGAGAAGGAATGATAGGTGCCGTTTTAGCCGGCGGAAGGGGAAAGCGCTTCGGGGGCGACAAGCTCCTCTTTAAAATTTCCGGGAAACCCCTTATACTTCACACGATTGAGAGGCTTGAAGAGGCGAAGGGGGTAGATGAGGTAGTCCTCGTCGCGTCCCCCGAAAACGCCGGAAAGCTCGAAAAACTTGGCTACCGCGTGGTTGTTGACGAACTCCTCGTCGGGCCGATTGGGGGAATTTACACTGCTTTGTCCCTCGGCGATGCCTTCGTAGTTGCGGGCGACATGCCACTCCTCGTTCCAGAGTTCGTTGAC
>WAMH01000161.1 GCA_015522395.1 Thermococcus sp.
CCATAATCACCTGGGACGGCAGGCTTGAGAGGCTTGGAAAGCACCGCTTAGTCAGCATAGCCTTCGACGACAGGATAGCTGTGTACACCCTTGTAAAGGCCGCTCAGGAGCTTGAGAAGAGTGATGCCGACATATACTTCGTCGCCACCGTCCAGGAAGAAGTTGGCCTCCGCGGTGCCAAGGTTTCCGCCTTCGGCATCGACCCGGACTACGGCTTTGCAATAGACGTCACCATAGCGGCCGACGTTCCCGGAACGCCTGAGCACAAGCAGATAACCCAGCTCGGCAAAGGAACCGCCATAAAGATAATGGACCGCTCCATCATTTGTCACCCGACGATAGTCCGCTGGATGGAGGATCTTGCTAAGAAGAACGAGATACCCTACCAGTGGGACATCCTCACCGGCGGTGGAACCGACGCCGGAGCGATACACCTCAACAAAGCCGGCGTTCCGACTGGAGCCATAAGCGTTCCGGCACGCTACATCCACTCGAACACCGAGGTCGTTGACGAGCGCGACGTCGATGCTGGCGTAAAGCTGATGGTTAAGGTCCTCGAGGAGATTCCAGAGCTGAAGCTCTGATCTTTTTATCCTCTTCTCATCCGCCAACTTTAAAAGTGCTCCAGCGTACCCCCCGATGCAGTGCAGAGCAGTGTACAAAGGTGTGCCCTATGGAGTCAAGGACGGCAGAGGTTCCATTCGGCGCGGACTGGCACTCCCTGCTGAGCGTTGCATCGATGCCGGCCAAGCTCTTCTCCACGTTCCCGTATGAAGTTCGAGTTAGCGGGGGAGAGAGACCCATCGTCAGAATATCATTCAGACGTTTCCTGACCAGGTTCAGCTTTGAGGGAACCCTCGAGTTCACGTTCAACGAACCCCACGCCACCTACATCCTCAAGGGTCTGGACGGGCTTTTGGTGTTCTCATTCTCCGCCCTCGATTCGAAGCTCTTGTCAACGATCTCAGGGGACATACCCGGCGAGAGGGGACTTGGTAAGAAGTTGAGCTTTCTCGCCCAGGGTTCTGCACTCGCCGTTGCGAGGATGGCCGAGAGCCACGGGGCGATTGTCGGAAAAGTCGTGGGTTCGCCGGGGGACTTCATTGTGAGCGGTCTCAAACCCGCGCTCATGCCCCACATCGTCAGGTATGTGAGACTGCACACGGGCAGGAGGAGCTTCCGGCTTGAGGGCGAGGGAGGGCGCGACAGGTTCACTATCACCGTGGTTGATGACCTCGTTGAGAGAATGGAGCACGATTCAGGTTCCGGGATTTCAATAACCGACGTTGAAAAGGGGATACTCGAGGTTAAAGAAGAGGACTTCGACGGGGCCGAGCTGATGGGGAGGTATAAGATAAGGGTCGTCTGATGTGATCACTCGCTTTCGTTCTCGGGGCCGCCTGCCGTTTCCTGCTCTACGCTTCCCTCTCCAGCGGGTAGGGATGCCCTTTCCGCACTCTCGCGCTCGAACCTGTCCCACTCGTACCAGAAGAACGCGAACCCCATGAGGATGCCAGCCGCGATTGCCGGGTACCTTGACGGCAGGGGCAGGCCGCGGTGCCAGTTGTAAAGAAGGTAGTTCTGGTAGATTGTCAGGTATCCCAGCCAGACTATGAGGAGGGCTTCGACTGTGAGTTCGATGAGTTTACTGACCCTCGCGTCCATCGGTTTCACCGGCAAAGGTTAAAAGCGAGCCGTTAAAACTCTTTCCCATGAGCGAACCCAGCAACACCTTCGAGTACTTCCCATACAAGGGCCTGAGGCCGAACCAGCGGGAGTTCATCGAGCTGGTCTCTGAGGCGGTTAGGAACGGCGAGAACGCGATAATCGAGGCACCGACCGGCTTCGGAAAGACGGTGAGCGTTTTGGCCGGAATCCTCCCTTTCGCGAGGGAGGGGGGCTACAAGGTTCTCTACCTGGCCAGAACCCACAGGCAGATGGACAGGGTTATTGAGGAGCTTAATGCCATAAGTGGGAAGCTGTCTCTTATACACATCT
>WAMH01000162.1 GCA_015522395.1 Thermococcus sp.
AGCCCCGACTACGGCTACGAGGGCGAATACGACAAGGCCCAGAAGCTGCTGGAGATCATAAAGGACTGGCCCCTCGACAAGGTTGAGGTCTACAACGCCCCAGACGAGAGGGCCAAGAACGGCGTCAGGCCGAGCATTCTGGCCTACTATTACGGTCAGGACGGTGATAAAAGTCCGCGCCTCTGGATTTTAACTCACATGGACGTCGTTCCACCCGGAGACCTGAGCAAGTGGACGGTAACCGAGCCTTTCAAGCCGCTAGTGAAGGATGGAAAGATCTACGGTCGCGGAAGCGAGGACAACGGGCAGAGCCTCGTTGCGAGCCTCTACGCGGTTAAAGCTATGATGAACCTCGGGATAAGGCCGAAGCGGACTGTGATTTTAGCTTTCGTCAGCGACGAGGAAACCGGGAGCAAGTACGGCGTTGAGTGGCTGATAAAGAACCACCCAGAGCTTTTCAGGAGGGACGACCTTGTACTGGTCCCGGACGGCGGAAACGAGGACGGAACCTTCATCGAAGTCGCTGAAAAGGGCATCCTCTGGTTCAAGCTGAAGGTTAGGGGAAAGCAGGTTCACGCCAGTATGCCCGATAAAGGCCTCAATGCCCACCGCGTTGCGCTTGACTTAGCATACCACCTTGACAGACACCTCCACGAGAAGTACTCCAAAAGAAACGACCTTTTCGAGCCTCCTGAGAGCACATTTGAGCCAACCATGGGCGGGAATCCGGCGGACAGCCCCAACATAGCTCCCGGCGAGCACGAAGTGGTTTTCGACTGCCGCGTTCTTCCGGAGTACGACCTTGACGAAATTCTCGCGGACGTCGAGGAGGTAACCAGTAAGGTGGAGGAAAGGTACAAAAAGGAAGTCGATGGAATGCTCCTCCCGCGGATAAGCGTTGAAATCCTTCAGCGCGGCGACGCCGCACCCCCGACTGACCCCAACAGTGAGATTGTCAGACTCCTCAAGGAGGCCCTTAGAAAGCTCCGCGGGAAGGAGGCCAAAGTCGGTGGAATAGGCGGCGGAACCTTCGCGGCCTATTTCAGGAGGCTCGGCATTCCCGCTGTAGTCTGGGCGACCCTCGACGAGACGGCACACCAGCCCAACGAGTACGCGAAGATAGACAACATGGTGGAGGACGCGAAGGTCATGGCGGCCCTGGCGCTCCTCTGATTCTTTTACATCATTTTGTTTCGAGTAGTTTTGAAGTCATCGCCAGATATTTATACATCTTCAACGTAGTAATCCCCGGTGATTCCATGCGGCGACTGGTTCTGCTGGTTTTACTTCTCACCGTCATCGCTGGGGGCTGTCTCGGGCAGGCCGAGAACGGTAAATCCACAACCCCGAGTAGCTCATCCCTCACACCGCCGGATACCAAACATGACGTTCTGAAGGAAGGGCAGGAAAAAGCGGTGGTTGAGGGGATCAACGCCTTCGCCGTCGGCCTCTACATGGAGCTGGCAAAGGAAAACGACAACCTCTTCTTCTCGCCCTACAGCGTTGAGACCGCGTTGGCCATGGCCCATGAGGGAGCAACCGGCGTCACGAGAGGGGACATGGGAAAGGTTCTCCACCTGCCGGATGATAACGAGACGAGGTGGACTGGATTCAAGCAGTTAATATCCTCCCTCCAAACGGCGAACGGTTCTCCCTATGTCCTCAGAACGGCCAACGCGCTTTGGGTCCAGAGGGACTATCCGATAAACGAGGGGTACCTCAAAATCATAAGGGAGTTCTACCTCGGGGAGGTTGGTGAGGTAGACTTCGTGAAGGACCCCAACGGTGCCGCGAGGGAGATAAACGGCTGGGTCGAGTAGCGGACCAACGGCAGGATCAGGGACATCGTGTCGAAGCCCAACGAGGATACGAGGCTGATAATAACGAACGCGGTCTACTTCAGGGCCAACTGGTCGAGCAGGTTCGACGGCGGCACGTGGAACGGGACTTTCCACTCTCCAACAGGCCCCCTCACGGTGCCGATGATGTACCAGACCGGGAATTTCCCCTACTTTGAGAACGACGAGCTTCAGGCCCTCGAACCGCCCTACGAGGGCGAAAGGCTGGGCATGTTGATAATCCTCCCGAGGGAGGGGAAGTTTGACGAGGTGGAGAGAGGGCTGAGCACTGGCTTCATCGGGGAAATCATGAACGGGATGAGGGAGGAAATGGTGAGGTCTCTCTACCAAAGTTCAGGCTCGAGGAGACTTACCGTCTGAGGAACATCCTCATGGAGATGGGAATGGAAAAAGCATTCACTGTGCCGGACTTCTCCGGTATATCGCCGAAGGGGGAACTGGCGATAAGCGACGTCGTTCACAAGACTTTCCTGAGTGTTGCAGAGAACGGAACCGAGGCGGCAGCGGCGACGGCGGTCACCATAACCCTGGCCGCCGCGCTGGGGCAGGAAAAGCTCAAGGTGTTCAACGCGGACCGCCCGTTCATCTT
Organism: Thermococcus sp.; assembly: GCA_015522395.1. GTDB lineage: Archaea > Methanobacteriota_B > Thermococci > Thermococcales > Thermococcaceae > Thermococcus. Next base: position 2,449 of record WAMH01000162.1, read on the forward strand.
CCTCATCTACGACGGGAAAACCGGCGCGGTACTCTTCATGGGGCGGTTTATAAACCCGGGGGAGTGAGCTTTTAAATCCCCCCCTCCAACTTTTTCCATGCCAACATGGAGGGACGGGAAGCTCGGACTGCCGGTGAGGGACGCGGTTAAGCTTTTCCCTGAGCTGGAGAAATATCTCGACGAGCGCGGAAGGCTCGACTTCTCGAACAGGGAAGCGAGGATACTCTACAACCGGGCGATTGCGAGGGCGGTCTTCGGACTCGATATAGAATACCACCCGTGGGGCCTCGTTACAACACCGGTCTCGCGCTACCTCTTCCTGAAGACGTTTTTGAGGGGCGGTGAAAGGGTTCTGGAGATTGGGACAGGGCATACCGCGATGATGGCCATCATGGCGGCGAAGCTCTTCAGCTGCGACGTTGCCGCGACTGAACTCGACGAGGAGTTCTTTGCGTACGCGAGGAGAAACATCGAGAGGAACCGGGCGAGGGTGAGGATGCTCAAGAGCAACGGTGGGATAATCCGCGGTGTGGTTCCTGAGGGAGAACGCTTCGATGTAATCTTCTCCGCTCCACCTTACTACGAGGCCCCAACTAAGGGCGTTCTGACGGAGAGGGAAGGGGTTGGAGGCGGCAAATACGGCGAAAAGTTCTCGGTTAGGCTTATAGAGGAGGCACTAGATTATTTGAAGCCGGGCGGAAAGGTTGCGCTGTTCCTTCCCGACAAGGAGCCGCTAATCGGGGCGATAGCGGAAAGGGGAAGGAAGCTGGGTTACTCCGTTAGGGACGTCCGCTTCAAAGCCGGAACCCGCTGGAGGCACAGCCTGATCCTCAAACTGTAAGGGACTACCTCCTGCTTAGCGGGATCAGCGCCCAGACGAATAGCGCGAAGAGCAGTAGCCCTGTTATATTCTCTTTGCTCGCGGTCCCGTGGTAAAGGGAGCCAATGAGGGTAAGAAAAATTAGGAAAGTCACGAACGAGGCGAACTTTTTGGAATCCTTAAGCTCGTTCAAGTGGTCAACGAAGAGGAAGGCCATGAGCGTTACGGGGATAATGCTCAGTATAAAGAGAACCGCCCTCCAGAGCGGACTGGTCAGGTAAGAACCCGCCACCTCGAGAATCGCGTAGAGGACGAGGCCGAGAATGCCGAGTGCCGGTCTCACATCACCACCCTCTTCTGTGCCGGTACCAGATACGCAAGGGCACCACTGTGATTGTGATGAGAAGTGATGTAACCGGCACCCAGACGGCGGGTATCCTTCCATCAGTCGCTCCCCACAAAAACGTGAGGGTCATAAAAAGCAAGAGAAACATTGGCACGCCCCTCAGCAACTCCTCCTTCGTGATATCATCCATTGAAATCATCCCCCGGGAAGATTCCGCTAATGGCGCCACCCTCCCAACATCACGGCGATGAACCAGCCGAGCGCGGCTCCAAGGATAGAGATCAGCCCGATTCCAAGTCCATTCTTAACAGATCTGCCCCCAAACTTTTGAAGCAATGCTGTAAAGAGCACCACGTAACCAATAATGAACGACGGCAGGATAACCCCCGAGTTATAACCTCCGGCCACCGTCCCGGCAATCAGCCCGTAAACTAAGGTAACACCGAGAAGTATGGAGACGTCCCGAACGGCGCCCGAATCGTGCACGCCAATCCCTCACAGCAAATAATGCATGAAACTTTATAAATATTTGTTTTATGGAATTTATATAATTTTCAATTTGCAACGTGCCAAGCGATGGGAACAAAACGAAAGAAGCTCGAGTAAAAGACTGCACAAAAGAATATAAAAGTTTATATTTTTGAACTCATTCCCCATGAACTCTCAGCCTCATCCATCCGAGAAGCGTCCCGAAGGGAAGGAAAACCGCCGTGAATAAATAAAGTAGCCTGAAAACCGTTAGCAGAGATTCCCTGATGAAGGATAAGTCATAGCTCCTCGTGATTAGGGCCAAAGCCCCAATCGCTCCAAACAGATAAAAGAGGGCGTAAAACAGACTAGAAACCCCGCTTTCGGCGTATCTCCTCTCCAACAGTCCCGTTTCCACGAGCTTCTTGGTTATCTTGTAGTCTTTCTCCGAGGCAAACGCAAACAGCACTCCCATTAAAACACTTATGAGCGCGTTTTTGATTACAAAAAGGTAAAGTCCCGAGCTGACAGCAACGAAATTGATGATTGCCCGGATTTTAAGTATGCTCCCAGGTATGATATACCTATGCGCCATCATGGAGTAGTACCAGCCGGCGACAACAAAAACATATAGAGCCATTGAAACACTCCATTCCAGGCCCACACCGGAGAAGTATGCAACTGTAAAGAGAAGGAAAAACACTGAAAGCTCCCTCAGAAAATTCCGCCAGGAGTAGATGATTTTTTCAGGTGTTTTATCCCCCTTGTGAAACAGTGAGGCTAGAAACATCAGAAAGGTGCCCGTTGTAAAGAGAAGGCCGAGAACTTTGACGATGGAAGAGAAGGAAGTTCCCGGTTTTGCAAAGGCGGGATACATAAGCCCGAAGAGGAGCACACCGAACCCAAACGAACCCATGAAAAAGATTAGATATCTCAAACCCCTAGATTTTAAGAATTCAAGCTCCTCTTGCCCTTTATCCAATCCCCTCCAAAAAATATGAGCTAAGGTATAAGTATAAAAAAATGACAAAATAACTGCAAATAAGAGGAGGCTTTTTCCTATCGAAAGCGAAAGAGTATGCCAGAGTACTATTACCAGAAAGATCATTCCAACAAAAAAGTTTAGAAGGGGAAAATATTTTTTACATCTCATCCACATACCACCTCACAAGCTCCAGTACAAGCTGGAGCACACGCATATTCTTCGCAGAAAAATGAAAATGGCCCCATCTTTGTACATGCAGCCGAGCAAATTCCTGCACAAACTCCACCACATCCTATCGAGCAGAGATCGGTAGTCCCTGCACAAACAGCACTACAGCCAAACCCACAAGCAGCACCCCACATAACTGAGCAAGTTATGTCACACAGCGGATTATCTGCAACTATTCCACATAGTAGGAAGCAGAAGGGGGTAGTGGACAATGAACATATAAGACCACAACTTGATGTACACTTGTCATCCATCGGTATTGTTAGCCCGATTGCTTTCCCTTGGTTGTATTCTGGAAGTTTGAGTCTCACTAAGTGCGATAAGTGCCTTAACTCAAATGCACTCCTACCCCAAATCCAGGCAGTCTCATCATGCCTCCTAAGATTCATAAGAACCCTGTTAAGAGTCCA
>WAMH01000163.1 GCA_015522395.1 Thermococcus sp.
GTTAAGAGTATAGACCGGATTGCCGAAGCAATCGACGTTGCAGAAAAAGGGGGAAAGCTCGTCAGCGTTGAGGACTGGCGCGAGAGAAACTTAGACAAGCTCGAACTCCCCCGCCTCTGGAAGTCCGGCGTCGTCTTTGTCGTTCCAATAAGCGAGGGCTGCCTCAACGCCTGCACCTACTGTGCGACGCGCTTCGCGAGGGGCGTTCTAAAGAGCTACAGGCCGGAACTCGTTGTAAAGTGGGTGAAAGAGGCGCTGGCGAGGGGTTATAGGGAGATACAGCTCTCCAGCGAGGACACCGGTTGCTACGGCTTTGACATAGGGACGAATTTGGCCAGGCTCCTTGACGAGATAACGGCCATAGAGGGCGACTTCCGCGTTAGGGTTGGCATGATGAACCCCAACCACGCGATAAAGATCCTCGACGAGCTGATCGACGCTTACCGGAGCGAGAAGATCTATAAGTTCCTCCATCTGCCGGTTCAGAGCGGCGACAACGAAATCCTGAGGAGAATGGGTCGTAACTACACCGTTGAGGAGTTCGAGGAGATTGTCCGGGAGTTCAGGCGAAAGGTTCCGGGCTTAAACCTAAACACGGACATAATAGTCGGCTTCCCCGGGGAGAGCGATGAAGCGTTCCAAAACACCACCAAGCTGGTGAAGCGGGTAAGGCCTGACAAGATAAACGTCTCCCGCTACTCGCCGAGGCCGGGCACGATAGCGGCGAAGTGGAAGCAGCTGCCCGGCTGGAAGGTCAAGGAGCGCTCCAGGGTTCTGCACCGCCTGAGGCTCCGGATAGCCTACGAGATTAACAAAGCCTACGTTGGAAAGACGGTTGAGGTTCTCGTCCACGGCCCCGGAAAGAAGGGTGGAATAGAGGGGAGGAGCTTCAACTACAAGGAGATAATCCTCGACTCCGGAAAGGCAGGCAACATCGTGAAGGCCAGCGTAACCCGGGCGGGCTCCACTTACCTGGAGGGGGCCTTGGTTTGATTGTAAAACCTTTACCACTGTGGAAGAAACTCCGCGGTTTTTGGTAGAAAACTATTTAAACTTCCCAGCTTCAGGCCACTTAAGGTATGGTTTTAGGAGGTGAAAGTTATGAGGAGATCGACGAGGAGGAAGCTCGTCCCACTCGCGCTGGCCCTCGCGCTGGCGATGGTGGGAGCGGCGTTTGCTGTTCCTCAGATTACTGTGTATGTTCAGCAGTTGGGTGCAGGGAACAATCCGGTTGTTAGTCCCACCAATGACGCATGGGTTAACTTTACCCTAGATACCACCAACCCCGATTATATAACCGCAGTTTCGGCCAACTTCTCCAGTACACTGCCAGCGGGCACTTACGTGGCTATAAAGCTCTATCTCACAAATCAGTCGACCCCGGTTGTGGCTAGCACTACCCTTTCAAGTGCTCTGACCGCCGGTCAGTTTACCTCTGATCTGCCCCTGCCGTATGAGGTTGACATTTCGGACCTCAACAACGTATCGGTAGTGGTTAAGAGCCCAACGTACTCTCCGTGAACTCCTAGGAGGCCCTGAATGAATGCCCTCCGCTCTAAAATTCTCTCTTTTTTAAGCTATTTTCTGATAGCGTTCACAGTTCTAATTCTGGTTCTCCACTTCGTCTTCGGCTTCCAGTACGTCGTAATTCTTACCAACTCAATGGAGCCCCACATCAACCCCGGTGATCTGGTCATCACGATGCCGGTCAACACGTCGGAGCTCCATCCTGGGGATGTAATTCTCTACAGGGTGACCATCGGCAACTCGACCTTCAGGATAACCCACCGTATAATCGGGGTCAAAACGGACGCCGATGGAAGGCAATACTTCGTCACAAAGGGTGACAACAGGAAGTTCTCCGACCCCTGGCGCGTTTACCCCGATCAGATCCTCGGAAAGGTCGTTTTGGTGATCCCAAAGGTCGGGCTCATCTGGCCGTACATCCCTCTCATCGTCCTGGGGCTCTTCCTCCTCATAATAGCCCTCATAGGTTACGACATAGCCCTCCTTCTCCTTGGGGAGGGGCCGGTAAGGCCGAAGTCGATGAAGGCCGATCTCCTGGCCATAAAAAGAAAGAGGATAAAGGTCTACCATCATAAACGTTAGGCCCATTCATCCTCCGGAATTGCTTCTTTCTTCGTGGGGATTATGCAGAGGAATTCGAGCGTCTCTCCGGTTGCCTTGTAGCCGTGGGGCTCGTTGGGCGGGATGTAGAGGAAGTCCCCGGCCCTGACGTGGTGCTCCTCCTTTCCGTTGGTGATTACTCCCTCACCTTTCACTATGAATATCTCGTGCTCCCAGTCGTGGCTGTGCATCGGTATCTCGGAGCCCTTCCTCATGGTGAAGTACCTCATCGCGTAGTTCTTCGCCCCGAGCTTTGGGGAAACGAGCCACCTTATCGTTACCCCTTCAAAGCCGGTGTCCTTTTCGGGGACCTCTGTGTAGTGCTTCACTATCATACCATCACCGTTTTGATTTGCGGTCCTCCTTTATTTAAACGTTGGTAACGGAAAGTGCTTTAAGGACGGTCACCAAAAGCCCCCGGTGATTCGATGAAGAGGGTTGCTCTTGCACTCATTCTGGCGGTTGTGGTCCTAGCCGCGGGCTGCGTAAGTTCAGGCGGCCGGACGGGCACCTCCTCGACCGCCCCGACTTCCGCAACGACCACCCCAGCTTCAAGCGGGGGAATAGACTTCAGCGCCTATGGCAAGGGGCAGGTTTTGGAGAACTGGGCGAAGTTCGTGAACACTTCAGTCGTCTACGTCAGCAAGGGCTACGGCGATATAGCCAGGCACTACTTCCCCAACGCGAGGATACTCCCGGCGAGTGAATACAAAGGCGGCGTGGCGATACTCTCGCCGGCCGACGCGAGGCCCCTCCTCAGGGGCAAGCCTATAGTCATTACCGTTCGCGACTACTTTGGCTACATCGTCTACAGGATGGGCTTCGAGTTCGTTGGAGTGGACAAGGGCGTGATGGCGGCCTTCAACAGGGACGGGAAGGCCTACGTCGTCTTCACCGGGCTGAGCAAAGCCGGCGCCGGAGCGGCCGTCGATTACGCCATGAAACTCAGGGGCGGTGCAAAGGTTCCAGCGGGAGATGTCGTCCGGCGCGGCCAGTTCGAGGGAGTTGTTCTGAAGGTAATCGGCGACAACGACTGGAACGGTCTGCCCGAAAAGGGGGAGCACTGGACGGTTGAACCCTTCAGCACGGTCGAGCCTTTCATCTACTACTGGCGTGTCGTCGACGGCGAGAACGTTACGGTCAGGGGAGGCTTCATAAGGCTTGTAAACGGCTCAACGGTTCATATCCACGCCCTCGGATTCAACGTGAGCGTCAGGGTTGAGAACTCCAACGGGGCAAAGCTGACCTACGTCCTTGAGAACATCAACCCGAAGCTGATGGTTCTCCCAGAGGGTGCCAAAGTCCTCGACAACACAATGGTGGAGTTCACGACGAACGAGTCGAGCTTTTCGATAGTTGCGAAGAACGTGAGCAACTACACCGTTCTCGCTTTCGGTGACCACAGGCCGGCGAGCGGAACCAAGCCGCCCGAGGTGTTCCTCAAGATAATGAAGGACATCAACGATGAGAAGGGCGCCTTCGTCATAGACGGCGGCGATCTCGTCTACACGGGAACCGTTGAGCAGTGGGCGGCCCTGCTGAAGGTCTGGAAGTGGAACAAGCCCATCTTCATAGCGGCCGGCAACCACGAGTATCAGGGCGATGGTATAAGCATATTCCACCGCCTCTTCGGCCCGACCGACTACGCCTTCAGCCTCGGCGGTTATCGCTACATCTTCGCCAACGACGTCATGAACAACTACCGGCTGAGCGACGAGCAGTTTGCCTGGATCCAGAGGCAGCTTGAGATGGCCAGAGAACGCGGTGAGAGGCCTGTCATAGTCATGCACGCGCCTCCCTACGATCCGAGGCCGGGAGGGGACGACCATGCGATGAACGAGCAGAGCGCGCAGAGGCTCCTCAAGCTCATGAAGGCCTACAACGCCTTCGGAATTTTCAGCCACATCCACCTCTACTGGAACGGAACCTACGAGGGGGTTCACTTCATCATAACGGGCGGTGGCGGTGCACCGCTCTATGCCCCGCCGAACGAGGGCGGCTTCCACCACTTCGTTATCCTGACGATGGGACCGGACGGAAGGATAGGCATAAAGGTGGTTAAGGTCTCGCCGTGAGGCCTTTTCTTCTCCCTATTTGTGTCTATATAGAGACATCGGCTGAACTATATTCTAATGCGGCAAGATATTTATAGGGCGTTCATTACCCACTTCTGGTGAACGCGATGGACGCATGGCTGCTGATAACGATAGCCATCGGCTTCTGGATGGCGTGGAACATAGGTGCCAACGACGTCGCGAATTCAATGGGAACCGCGGTGGGCGCGAAGGCCATAACGCCGAGGCAGGCCGCGGTCATAGCCGGTGTTATGAACTTCATTGGAGCTTACTTCTTCGGCAAGAGCGTCACCGACACGATAAGGAAGGGGATCCTCGATGTTAACATGATACACGACCCAATGGTCATCGTCTACGGCTCTCTGGCGGCGCTTCTCGCGGCGAGCCTGTGGCTCATCTTCGCCACCTACAACGGGCTTCCTGTTTCAACGACCCACTCGATAATCGGCGGCGTTGTCGGCTACGGCCTCGTCTACGCGGGAACTGGTATAGTGGACTGGGGGAAGCTCGGACAGGTCGTCCTCAGCTGGATACTCTCACCGATACTCGGGGCAATCGTTGCCTTTCTGGTCTTCCGGGCCGTTAGGAGGAGCATACTGGCACGTGATGATCCCATTAAAAGTGCCAGGCACTGGGCACCTTTCTGGACGGGTCTGGCCTTCGTTGTGATAGGGACGATGTTCTACATAAAGGTCCTCCACGGCTCGAACCTCGCGAAGGGAGTGTTTTTCTACGGGATTCCCTCGGGAGTCGCCGTGTTCCTTCTCACCTACGCGCTCATCAGGGTTAAATTCAGGCCCAGTGACCCCTACCTCGGCGTCGAGAGTATATTCCGGAAGGTTCAGGTCGTCACCTCTGCCTACGTTGCCCTCGCCCACGGTTCCAACGATGTTGCCAACGCAGTCGGACCCATTGCGGCGGTCTACGCCGTCGTGACCATGGGGCTCAGCGGGATGGAGGTTCCCGTTCCGCGCTGGATACTCGCCCTCGGCGGCCTCGGCATCGCGGTGGGCATCTTCACCTACGGTTACAAAGTCATGGAAACCGTCGGGAAGAAGATAACCGAACTCACAAACACGAGGGGGTTCTCAATAGACTTCTCGGCCGCCACGGTTATACTCGTTGCCAGCTGGCTCGGAATGCCTATTTCAACAACGCACACCGTCGTTGGAGCCGTAGTTGGAGTTGGCCTCGCCAGGGGAGTAAAGGCGATAAACACTTCAATACTGAGGGACATAATCATCTCGTGGTTCGTCACGGTTCCGGTGGCCGGTTTAATCAGCGCGGTTATATTCAAGGCTCTGATGTTGGCGGGGTGATGGTATGCAGGTCTGGACGAAGCTCTTCGCCAAAAGCCCGTTTAAGCCCCTGATAAAGCACTCCGAGGTCGTTTTGGAGACCGTTGAGACGCTGGAAAAGGCCCTAAACGCGTGGTACAACGGGAACTACAATGAGGTGAGGGACCTGGCGGTCGAGGTGGACAGGCTCGAGGACATTGCCGACAGGATAAAGGAGGAGATACGAGACTCGCTCAGCTCAAAGCTGATGATGGCCGTTTCGAGGGAGGACGTTCTCATATACCTCCACATGCAGGACAAGGTCGCTGACTCGGCCGAGGACACCGCCAAGTGGCTCCTCGTCAGGGAACCCGGGGGGATTCCGACAGACATCAAGGACGTTATACTGCGCATGGGCTCCGAGAGCATAAAGGCCGCGAAGCTCGTCCACAGGGCGATAGTTCAAATGGACAGGGTTATAGAAAGCGGCTTTGCGGAGAAGGAGATAGAGGAGGAGTACGGGATCATAAGGGCTATTGAGGGGGTTGAGAAAGCGATAGACGAGCTGGACACAGAGCTCATGAGGCTTGTCTTCGAGAATGCGGATAAATTCGACTGGAGCACAGGCTTTTACGTCCTCAACATCGCCAGAACGCTCAGCAACATCTCAGACAAGGCTAAGGATGCAGCCGAGAGAATAAGGCTGATGATGAACAAGTGATACTCATCGTTCCTTTTGTTTTCAGATGGAACTCAAGGAAGAAGGAGAGAATCAGATGGCTATCATGGTAGAGGTCATCTGGATCTCCGGCATGCGCCTTATCTTCTCGGTTATGAACTGGTCGAGACCCTTCAGGGTGTCCGTCTCAACCTTTACGACGAGGTCGTACTCTCCGTAGACCACGTAGGCCTCCTTGACTTCGGGCATGGCCAAGAGCTTCTCCATGACTTCCCTTTCCTTTCCTGCGGCCGTAACCATCAGAATAAAAGCCGTCACCATTTGGCTATCACCAAAAGTATTTTATCCCATGGGTATTTAAGTCTATCGAGGAACATGTTCGGGCATCTGATAAGCGACTCACTCCTAGAGGGATTTACCCATCACCTTGAGTCACTCGGGATCAACTGTATCAGGCTCTACTCAAAGGGAACCACAGGGCTGGTCTTTCTGGCTGTATGGAGGGAAGAGAAGGTCGTTATTAAGCTCCAGAGGCCCGATTCTCCGAGGAAGAACCTCCGGCGGGAGGCGGAGCTTATGAGTTTTCTGGTTCCATTCGGAGTAACACCCCCACTGGTGGCCTACGGAGAGTTCAGGGGGCTCGAATACATCGTCAGGCGCTTTGCTGAGGGAGAGGTAATTCTCCGGGCGGATGTAGAGAAGCGCCACATCTTTGAGGTAGTCGAGAAAACGGCTTTGCTCGACAGACTCGGCCTCGACCACGGTCAGATACAGGGGGGCAAGCACATAATCATCGGGGAGCGGGTCTGGATTATAGACTTCGAGAAGGCCAACTGGAGGAAGCCGAAGAACCTCACCTCGGCAATGGCGATGCTCTTCCTTAACGACAACGTCATCTCAAGAAGGGTTAGAACGAAGTTTGGAATCGAGAACAGTTTCCTCTCAGCGTTGAAAAGGGAACTGGTGGGGTACAAAAGGAACGGAAAAATTTCAGGCGTTCTGAGCCTTCTTTCCGACCTTTAGCCTGTCCGCGTAGAGGGCCAGTAGGGGTATCACAATGGCCAGTGCTATCAGCCCTATCCTCGGGTCCCAGAAGCGGTCGAAGCCGAGGATTATGACTATCGTTATTCCTATCATAAGGAACAGATCCCTGTCGTATAGCCTCGACTTTGCTAGTATGTTCTGGTTGCGGGCCAGGTAGGCGAGGTAAAGGGGTATTCCCAGGGCGGCGAAGACGATTCCGAGGTACGTCCTGAACACCAGAGAGATCCCTATGCCAACGGTGAGTATGATTCCAACGGCGTATTCCTCCCTCATTTTATCACCTGAGCCTTGGGTTAGGCTTATATACTTTTAAACCTCTCTCATAGATTGGTGATACCGTTATGAGCAGTATCGAATGGGACGAAAGGACCTTTTCTCGCCTTGCCTACCTCGGTGATCCGAGGATACGCGAAAACCTCGTTGCCTACGTCCTGACGAAGGCCAACCTTGACGAAGACAAGTACGAGAACACAGTGGTCGTTGAAAACCTCAAAACCGGCTCGAGGCGCTTCGTCGAGAATGCCTCGATGCCCAGACTCTCCCCCGATGGGAAAAAGCTTGCCTTCATGAGGTCCAACGAGGAAAAGAAGACGGGCGAGATATGGGTCGCCGATCTTGAAACCCTAAGCTCCAAGAAGGTCCTCACCGCTAAGAACGTCCGCTCGATCCAGTGGAACGGAGATTCAAGAAGACTTCTTGTGGTGGGTTTTAAGAGGAGAGATGACGAGGATTTCGTGTTCGATGACGACGTTCCCTTCTGGTTTGACAACATGGGTTTTCTGGACGGGGAGAGAACAACCTTCTGGATTCTCGATACAGAGAGCGAGGAGATAATAGAGCAATTTGAGAAGCCGCGCTTCAGTTCCGGCCTCTGGCACGGCAACGGCGTGGTTATCAACGTCCCCCACAGGGAAGGTTCAAAGCCGGCCCTCTTCAAGTTCTGGGACATCTACCTCTGGAAGGATGGTGAGGAGGAGAGGCTCTTCGATGGGGTTTCCTTTGAGGCGATTGATTCTGATGGAAGGGCAATCCTCCTCCGCGGGAAGAGGAAGAAGAGATTCATCAGCGAGCACGACTGGCTCTACCTCTGGGACGGCGAGCTGAAGCCCGTCTATGAAGGCCCGCTTAACACCGGTCAGGCAAAGCTCGACGGTGGAAGGGTTTACTTTACTCTTGCAAACGCCGGAAGGGTTAACCTCCACATCTGGGATGGAGAGGTTAAGCAGGTGACTGCCGGCGACCACTGGGTGATGGGCTTCGACGTTCACGATGGAAAGGTCGCTGCCCTCATCGAGACCGCGACGAGGCTGAGGGAGCTTTACATCTACGACGGCGAGCTTAGGCAGCTCACCGACTACAACGGGCCGATATTTGCCAAGCTGAAGACTTTCGAGCCGAGGCACTTCAAGTTCAAGAGCCTCGATCTCGAGATAGACGGCTGGTATCTGAAGCCCGAACTTGAAGAAGACGAGAAGGCGCCGGTTATCGTTTTCGTCCACGGCGGGCCGAAGGGGATGTACGGCCACTACTTCAAGTACGAGATGCAGCTGATGGCGAGCAGGGGCTACTACGTTGTCTTCGTGAACCCGCGTGGAAGCGACGGCTATAGCGAAGACTTCGCGCTCAGAGTCCTCGAGAGGACGGGTTTAGAGGACTTTGAGGATATCCTCAACGGCATCGAGGAGTTCCTCAAGCTTGAGCCGCAGGCAGATCGCGAGAGGGTTGGAATAACAGGCATAAGCTACGGCGGCTTCATGACCAACTGGGCCTTAACGCAGAGCGACCTCTTCAAGGCTGGCATCAGTGAAAACGGCATAAGCTACTGGCTGACGAGCTA
>WAMH01000164.1 GCA_015522395.1 Thermococcus sp.
CCTGAAATAACCGAGGGGGAAGTCTCCTTCTCGAGGGATTACTTCATCGAGATGGACGTGAGAAGTGAGGATGCCTATGAACTCGCGAGCGGGTGGTTCGACGAGGTGGTGTTCACAAAAAAGCTCGTCCTTGAAAGCCCTCCCGATTGGAGCGCGCTGAAGGAGGAACTCAAGGTCCTTCGTGAGGCCTACGGTAAAGTCGCCCTCCTCATCGTCACCAAAAAGCCGAGCCTGATCAGGGAGGTAAAGAACCGCAGTCCGAGGGCCTTAATTTACGTCCAGGGCGGCGACATGAGGGTGAACCGTGCCGCTCTTGAGGCGGGCGTTGATGCCCTCATAAGCCCCTGGTTCGGGAGGAAGGATCCAGGCTTCGACCACATTCTTGCAGGAATAGCCGCCAGGAGAGGGGTTGCCGTAGGTTTTTCCCTGTCCCCACTCCTGAGGGCCAACCCCTACGAGAGGGTTCAGCTCCTCCGCTTCATGACCAAGACCTGCCAGTTGGTTAAGAAGTACGACGTTCCGCGCTTTATAACGAGTTCCGCCGAGAGCAGGTGGGAAGTCCGCGGACCAAGGGAACTGATGAGCCTCGGGATGAATCTGGGGATGGAAATCCCGGAGGCGAGGGCCAGCCTGAACTTCCACCCGAGAAGGATTCTAAAAAGACGGGAGTGGGGGAAAAGTAAAGCTCACTCCTCCAATGCCGGGAAGTAGTCCGGCTCGTAGTCTTCAAGCTTTCCGTCAAGGTAGTCCTCGTAGCCCTGAAGGTCGAGCAGTCCGTGTCCGCTGAGGTTGAAGAGTATGACCTCCTCTTTTCCTTCTTCTTTAGCTTTCAGCGCCCTGTCAACGACGCCTTTTATCGCGTGGGCGCTCTCCGGGGCGGGAATTATTCCCTCGGTCTTCGCGAACAGCTCTGCCGCCTGGAAGACCTCGTTCTGGTGATATGCTATTGGTTTGACAATTCCATGGTTTATGAGGACACTGAGGGTCGGTGCTAGGCCGTGGTAACGTAAACCGCCGGCGTGAATCGGCGGGACGTAGTAGGTGTGGCCCAAAGTGTGCATCTTCATCTTCGGTGTGTATCCACCAGAATCGCCGAAGTCGTACTTGTAAACACCGCGCGTCATCGACGGCGCTGCCCTCGGCTCAACCGCTATGAACTCGTAGTCGGCTTTGCCGTCCAGAACGTCCTTGACGAACGGATAGGCAAGGCCCGCGAAGTTGCTTCCACCGCCGACGCAACCGATTATAACGTCCGGCTCCTCGAACTCCTTCATCTGCTCCTTCGCCTCGAGCCCTATGACCGTCTGGTGCATGAGCACGTGGTTGAGAACGCTTCCAAGGGCGTAGCGTGCTTTCTCGTCCCTTAGGACATCTTCAATGGCCTCGCTTATCGCTATGCCTAGGCCGCCGGGGTGGTTAGGATCCTCTGCCAAAAACTTCCGTCCTATCTCGGTCCTGTCGCTCGGGCTTGGATATATCTCTGCCCCATAGAGGCGCATTATCGTCTTCCTGTATGGTTTTTGCTGGTAGCTGGCGCGCGCCATGTAAACCCTAACCTTCAGCCCGAGGAGTGCTCCAGCCAGACTTAGGGCCGTCCCCCACTGACCTGCTCCTGTCTCTGTGACGAGCCTCTCAATCCCCTGCTCCTTAGCGTAGTAAGCCTGGGCCAGTGCGGTGTTTATCTTGTGGCTTCCCGTCACGGTCGCTCCTTCATATTTGAAGTATATTCTGGCTGGAGTCTCGAGGGCTTTCTCAAGGTTCGTCGCCCGGAAGAGCGGTGTCGGCCTTCCAATCTTGGCGTAAAGCTCGCGAACCTCTCTGGGGATCTCTATGTGGCGCTCCGTGCTCATCTCCTGTTTCACAAGCTCAGCCGCGAAAATCCTGAGGAGCTTCTCTGGCTCCATCGGCTCATCCGTCTCTGGGTCGAGGGGCGGTGCCAACGGCTCCGGAAGGTCGGGCAGTATGTTGTACCACTTCTTCGGTATCTTCGAATCCGGCAGAACGGCTTTCATTCTACCACCTCCTTTTCAAGAACGTTCACACTAGCCATCTCAACAAGTCCCAAAAGCGAGGGAATAATGAGCGTGAGGGCTAATCCAAAGCGTTCAGGTCTCAGAAGGGGCCTGCCAAAAACACTCCCCTCTACTCATGCCAAAAGCAATCCCGTCCTGTGAACTCTGAACTAACGCGGAAGCTTAGAAGGGAACCTTCAAAGCCAAAAACAATCACTCCTGTCAATCATGGTGCATCGAAGAATCGATGTGATTGGGGTTTAATAGCCTTTCTCGGATCTGAATGTCATTTCGACTAATCCCCAGGGAAACAAAAGGGAAAAATCGTCGAATGGACGAATCAGCCGGTTGAGTTGTCCGGCCTTACCGGCATGTTGCCCGCGCTCTGGATTATCTTCACAATGGCCCTAACGTCCTCTGGCCTCCCCTTCAGGACGAGCAGGCTCGAGTACTGACCTCCGTAGTCTCCCAGTATCTCCAATCCGGGATCCTTCTTTCTGAGCTGGTACGCCGCGTACTCCGCCTGTGTGGTGCTCGTGTAGACGAGAACCAGGGCATCGACGCCGTTTCCGAAGTTTATTTTGAATGAAAACTTTCCTAGGTACCAGTCGGGCAGCGGTCCGCTCCAGTTCTCCGGTCCCACCGTTATGTTCCGTTGCATGAGCACGTTGCCGAGCTGGAGTCCCACCACCTTGGCCTCCGTTTCGGGTGAGGGAGTTACTATGGGCGTTGCGTTCGCGGGGTTCTGACAGAGCCAGTACCTGCCCGTGGCGTTCATCACATCGACGTAATCGCCCCGTATGGCAAGGAACTTCTCACCGTCGTAGGCTATGTAGTACGTCCTGTTCTGTATCCCGCTGTTCCAGACGCTCCACTGACACTTAGTCGTGCTCCAGTTGCCCATCATCATGGAGTAACCGAGCCTGAGGAGCTCCTCCTGGAACTGGCCGTAGAACCTCGGGGCGTTCTTCATGCTGGCTCTGGCTATCTGGACATTGCCGTTGTTGCTCCACGTAAGGTTGTTGCTTGCCGGCGGGTCCCTGAGGCCCCAGAGAGGGGGCTTCTTCGGGACGTTTGTCTCGTAACCCCTGTACCACCATACGGCACCGAGTGACGCTATCAGGATGACGACGAGGATCCCAGCGGTCAGCCTCTTCAATTCCACCACCTATAATGGCTAATCCCCCAGGTTTATATGTCTCACCCCCCGGAAGGGTTATTAGCCCCGCCGCCCTAGTCCCTCTATGCTCCGCTTGGAGGTCAACTGCGGCGTTGATGAAGGTGGGGAAGTAGAGGACGTCCTGAAGAGGTGGGGCCTCCAGTACTACTCCGAGAGGATAGACGGCAGTGGAAAGCCCGTTCTCCGCTTCACGGTTCTCGTCCCGGACTTCGTTATAAACGACATCGCGGACGAGATTATGAAGGCGATAGACCTTCGAAAGGGTCACTCGTCGGTCGTGTGGTTCCCCGTGAGCGGCAAGTCCGTCAAGTACTCCAGCTCGGTTAAGTCCCTTGAGAAGTACCGGCGCCGCTGGAGCACCGCCGACGTTGAGGGGCTTATAGAGCGTGCGAACTCCTCGGCGAGGGTTGACCCGATTCAGCTCACCCTCGGGGCGGTGGCGTCCATTATAGCGCTCTTCGGCCTGTTACGAGCAGCGTGGTCATGATAATCTCGGCGATGCTCCTCTCGCCCATCTTAGGCCCGCTCTACGGCTTTTCCCTCAACGTGGTCATGGGCAAGGGCAGGGACGCCCTCGAGGCCGTTTTCTCGATCCTCAAGCTCCTTGGAGTCATCTTCCTCTCTGCGGCACTCACGGCCCTTCTCCTGAAGATAGCCGGCACCATGCCGTCCGAGCCGACACATGAGATACTCCTCCGCGGCCAGTCGGGCCTCGTCTACATTCTCATAGCGCTTATACTCGGCTACGCCGGGATAGTGGCCATAGTGAGCAGGATCCCCGAGATATTGGCGGGCGTTTCGATAGCGGCGGCCCTCGTTCCCCCGACGACCGTGATAGGAATCTCCCTCGCGATGGGCTGGTGGGACGTGCTGAGGGGTTCGGCGATGCTCACCGTTGAAAACATCCTCGGCCTGCTGAGCGGCTCCCTGATTGGGCTTTACGTTCTGAACGTCTCCCCGCGGAGCTACTATGAAAAGAGGGCCGCGAAGCTCTACACGAAGAGAACGCTCATCCTGCTCGCTCTTATGCTCGGCTCCCTCATCCTGATGGAACTTCTCCTCTAAGCAAGCTCGGTCTGCTCATAGGGATCCTTCCCCTTTCTGTGCTTCATGAGGAGGTCGTAGAAGAACTCCTTGAGCGGGGGTCCCATCTC